>NZ_JPGZ01000059.1:0-14773 GCF_003351125.1 Mesotoga sp. Brook.08.YT.4.2.5.2. | reverse complement strand
AAATAAGTATACTATCGATAATTCTTTTGATGACTTGAAGAATCAGCTGGACATGAAACGCCTGCGCATTCACAGTGCTGCTTCTATGGATGGCAGACTCTTTATTCAGTTTATTGCCTTGATCCTTATGAGTGCTTTGAGAAAGAAAATGCGTGATACAAAACTCATTGAGAAATACACCGTCCGAGAACTCCTTCTCGAGATGGAAACATTAACTCAGGTACGATATTCAGGCAAGTACGGTCATATCCTTACTGAGATTACCAAACCACAACGCGAAATACTCCAGAGTCTGAAGATTCAACCAAACTCATAGGTATAATTTGTCCGGGAAATTAGGTTGTTGAAATCTCTCCTTCGCATACGATTCCTCCAATAAAGAAAAATAAAAAAAATTACCCGACAAGTGTTATGCAAGATCGTACCAGATTCATGCTTTTGAGAAGTACAGAGTCAGTGAAGTGACGAATGACAACCGTTTGAACAATAGAGCAGAACTGTTCAATAAGAAGAATAACACCTGTCAAAAGCCTACAGCAAGGACTTGCTATGGTTCTGGGTTGCCCAAAGGTAGCGCGAAAGAATCATCATTTCCAGGACCAGTTATCCTTGGGACTCACATAGAACCTCTGTCTCGAACTCCCGTGAATGGATGTCACTTCATGAACGTTTAGTGTTTCACTGAAATCTATGGCAATTTGTGAATCTATGCTTGCTATTCTCTGGAAGACGTCGCTGGTCTTCGAAAAGTCGGCTGTACTCTCTTTTTGCCACAGGTTAACTGCAGCCGAGACCGCAACATTTGTGTCTTTCACCAATGTGTATGTCTGACTTGTGAATTTCACCGCATAAGAGAATGAGGTGACCATAATAAGCAGAACAAAGACGCTAACTACAAGAGCAATGAGCATTTCTACAATCGAAAAACCCTTACTCAAAACCATCACCTCGCTCCAAATCCAAAAGCCATAAGTAGACTTGATTCGGGTGTTGCGACAGGCAAATCCTCATTTGAGTACAAACGATCATCATATACGTTGAATTCCTGAAAACCTTTTATTTTATTATTATTGCCATATGTATAAGTTGGACTTGCCGACTTGGCTACTATTGTCCCGAACACATGCCTGTAGCCCATGTCATTGAAGTCCTCATATTTCTCGATACGGAAGGACCCGGAGCCATTGTTTCCAAATGCAAAGATATTGGACATAATCTTGATGTTCTTATGATTCTTGTTTTCCTCGTAAGGCATATAGATGTCTTTATCAATAGCCACAAGGTTCAGCATGTCATTTGCATTGTTCTCAGAAACTAGGCGGTTCAAATCGACATTTGTTCCGATTAGTTCTTTGTTAAGGTATTGCTGAATATCGCTGTAAATATCGTTATATACTATGTCCCCGATAATCTTTATATTACCAGCCATGGAAATGAAGGAGTATCTGCCATCAACCAAAGACAATTTACTGCCGTGACCTGTGCCCTGAGGAAGGCCTCCTCCGCCAACCTTTATGTCATTTTCGCATATAAAAACGCCTGCATGCTGCATATCTATCGTTCCAAGATCCTGATCAAGCAGATTAACACTTCCTGCACCCTGTCCGGTCTTTGTGACAAAAAAGCTCTTCGCATTCCATGGAGGCAGACTATCGAATTCCGAGCTCTTTGTTATAACCACTTGAGCAACATCTCTCGAATTATTCCGGCTTTTCCTGCTCCAGCCGTTGTTGTTCTTCTCCCAAACCTCATACTCTTCGATATACCAGTACTCGTGAACAGAGTATTTCTCGCTCGTGTCGAAGCCGCTTAGATTGTATCTGGCAAAGATTTGCTGCCCGGAAAGAACATCTGTCAAAACCTCAACTGAACCATAGTCGAGCTTATTTATAGCATTAACGGTTATCTTATTATTGCCCGTTGAGACGTCTTCGATGTAATAATAACTATCGAAGAACTTGCCCTCATAAGTGATCGAAGTCGGTACAGCTCCTCCAAAAAAGACCCCAAGACTATTGTTGCCAATGGAAGAAGAGTTGAAATATGAATCTAGAACAGACTGAGAGGATACGACCCTATTGTTATCTATAAACCCCTGATAGTATGATTTCATCTCTCCAAACTTGCTTTCCATAGAGCTTTTGATATCGTCAGTCACATACGTGAGTCCAGACCGAAAGTACCAGGGAAAGTATTTAGTAAAAGCCTCAGCTTTTAGTGCGTCGGTTCCCGGTTCAAGCGTTTCTCCGGTTTCGCTTGTTAAAATCTCGCTCAAGACCAGATCGTTGCCATCCACCTGAAGCTGATTCGCTATAATAATCTTTGCTGGCTTACTACTACTGGCTCCAAAATACACATAGTACTTTGATCCGTACTCAGTCCAGGCAACGTACTGCTGGGCGCTTAGCAGTTCGCGATCTTTGACTCCATCGTTGTTTTCATCTATCCACAAAGTCTTTTTCTCAGGAGACCCGTTATAACCAAGTTGGTGGATCCTTGGCTTACGGTTCATCATATTTCCCACGAACGTTGCCCCTATCCCCTGACTGGCCGGATGTTCTTTCTCGGCTTCAGTTTTCGGGGGTACGTTTATCGCAACTCCTATACCACTTCCACCGTAGTAAGATGGTCCGTCCACAAACTCGCCAGGTCCATAATAAGCGTTTGATATACCATTGAGAAGAAAAACCGCCCAGTTACTGAAGTATCTCGGACTAATGAATCCCCAGAAGATACTCTCAGCAAAACCGGACCTTGTGACCCTAATTGTTGCAAGAAGCATATTCGGGAAAACCTTATGTGGTCTGACGACCACTTCTATATCGCCACCGGGAGTGAGCTCTTGGAGAGCAAGTGTCATCGTGGATGTGGGAAGATAGAATGAGTGTTGAAATTGATCAAAGGTCTGTAACCAGTACGTATCTTCAAGCGTGCCGTCTGACATCTTCTGTATCGTTGAGTTATACCATTCCGGAGCAGTATCGGTGGCAGAAAAAGTGTTTATGGCAGCAATGTTAAGCGCAGCAGAATCGCTGTACTTCTTCTGAAAATAACCCAGGAGTGCGAAGAACGTATTACCTGCATCCAGCTGATTCTCAAGTTTTCGTTGAGCAAGAGATATGTCTCTCGTCTTGGCATTCACAAAGCTGATCAAAGATGTCGATGAGATGGACACGAATAGAAGGAGCAGCAAAACTGTTGGAAGTATCATACCGATTCTCTTCATAAGAGCCCCTACTTAATCGCCAGCAAGTTAACGCTAGCGTAGTGATTTGTTCTTCCATAAAGGATCTGATAGTCGATTTCATTGCTTCCTAAGTTGAAACTGATTTCCAAACCCGGATATTGCTGTGTGGAAAAAGCTATCCTGCTTCCATTAAGCTCAAGAGTATTTATTTCGGACTCGGGAAAGTCTGATACTGAGAAATCCTTTTCCCAGACAAAGACAGCCCCGTTCTTAAAATAGACCTGTTTCGTAACATCATGGTGATTCAGCGGAATATCAACCTTATATCTTATTCCAACCACGTTCCCGGATTGCTTTACTGGCCTGACATAAGTCGATTCTGGTCCCGCCTTCATAAGCTCTTTCTGAAGAACAAGATCTATCCTGGATATAACTCCAAGCTCTTCAGTTTTTATTCTTACCTTTTCCGTTTCTCTGATTGATAAAGAGTATAGAAGCATGATCGCAATTAGCGATATCGAGGATATCGCCAAAACCATAATGGCTTCAGCAAGAGAAAACCCATATTTAACCTTGTATGTCAAATGAATCACCTCGCTAATTATCGTAGTGCAATCGCATGCCATAATAATAAACAACAATTCGAATAAAACTAATGATCAATTCGATAATTGATTTCAAGTGTTTCTTGTTTAGAAAATTAACCTGGCCGCAATCTTACAGAACAAACTGATAGGTGTCTCACCTTCCGTGAGTTAGACCGAGCAATAAATAGCGTGTTCGTGAGATTCGCCGTCATCCCAGGGCTCTTATCGGCGGAGGGCAATGAACTTTTCTCACGCTCTTTTGAACCAAGAATAAAGCTCCTAGCTCTGGAACGAAGAATCGCTCTTCTGCTCTTTAGATGGACGGCTCTTCACGCTCTGCACCTATCACTAATCAACAAACACCGCGCTTTCCAACCTAAACTGAGTCCGTATCCATCTTGAGCGAAATCGTTTTGTATGAGAACGCATATGTGCTAGTATCGTTTCATAGTGATACGAAATAGGAGGGAGCATTTTGAACACAGATGAGTTAATTCAATCGCTTGAAGAGATACAATAGAGAAAGGAGATGAGTCTGCCCTCCAGGTTAAGGCCTTACTTTGAAAAGATGGATATGAAGAACAGGGCAGTACTGGTCTTTGGGTCTCGTGGTGTTGGAAAGACCACATTCCTTTTGAACAGATTCAGAGCAGAAGAATACTCTACCTCTCCGCCGACAATCCTCTGGTCGCCACAACTGACCTCTGGAGTATAACGAGTACAGCATTTGTCAGGGGCTACGAGGCAATATCGTCGATGAAACTCACTATGCAAGGGACTGGAGCATTCATCTGAAGGCCATCTACGACGCCTATCCGACAAAGCTAATAATAGCAAGCGATAGTAGCAGCCTGATACTGAGACAGGGCATTGCGGATCTCTCCAGAAGATTCTCCAGAGTCCACATCCCCCTAATGTCTTTGAGAGAGTACATATATCTGAGAGACGGTGTGCTTTTGCCGCTACTCAATCCGTTCGCTCTCGACTCTTCTGTGGCCAAAGAGATAATGGGCAGTATTAACGTTCTGGCGGCTTTCGAGGAGTATCTTGACCGCGGATTCAGACCGTCTTATTTAGAGTGGGATTATAAAGAACAGATTGAACACATCATCGAAAAAACTATCCACGGTGATGTCCCGTTCTTTGTGGCTCAAATCTCAGATATTCACTTCAGATTGATGAGTGCCGTTCTGGGATTCCTAGCGATATCAAAAGTCCCTACCCTTAACATCGAGAGAATGTGTAGAGAGTGGGGAATAGGAAAGAGAAAACTCTATGAACTTCTCTCGATAATGGACGCAACAGGGATAATAAGGATAATATTCAAAGAGAATGACAATCGAACCTTCTCCAAAGGCGAGAAGATATTCTTCGGCGATCCCGCTTTCTACTACATAGGCGCAAAAAATACAGGCACAAGAAGAGAAGCTTATGTGGCCGAGGCCTTCGAAGATGCGGGTAGCAGAGTTTTTGCCTGTCCGGACGAGCAAAACGGGGACTTCCTGATAAACAAAACAGTCGTTGAAGTGGGCGGAAAAAACAAAAGAAGGCAGACTTCGTAATAAGAGACGATACAGATATTCCTCATCTAAACTGCATTCCGATGTGGACCCTTGGCTTCCAGTATTGATAAATGAAACAAGAGCGTACTCGCACGTTATAAGAACCGCAGTGGATTAAGCACAAGACCACGTGAAGGAGCGATTTCGAGACGTTCGCTGCGCTTCTGAGAAGACGAGAGTTCTCCTCTGGAGTATGTAAAAAAAGATTGTGTAAACCCTCTAGAATGGAAGAGAAGAATGGGGGGAAAAAAGATGACATTTGACAGAGAAAAGATCAAGTCGTTAATCGAGAAGAATGGATCTGAATGATGTAATTCTGATTTCTCAAACCATCATGACTTTTCGAAAGTTGCATGCAGGTGTTCAATTCTCACGATTCTTGAGACTCAAATGAGCTGGTTACTTGGGAAGTGCTCTTGCGATTTCACATTGAAATTACGGAAGTTTCTTCTCATCAGGCACTGTTTTGCATTGACTTTCGTGGAAGATGATGAGGATAAAGGATTATTCTCCTAATGAAGACAGGAAAGGAGATGGTGATTTATGAGGGAAAAAGAGAGGGAGATAGTCAAAAGACAAATCCGCGAGTTGCTTTCGGAATCCGCAAAACCCTATATTGATAAGAGAGCAGATATGATCCTAGAGAGCAACCTTCTTAAAGACGAAGAAATTTCTGAGCTGATTCAGGAAGGAAGAGCTTACACAATGGCAATTGCGCTCATAAACGACTGGTTGCTCACACTCCCTTATCCCCTGAAAGGGAAGGCGTACAAGAAACTCAAGAAAGTTCTCGATAGTTTGATGACACACCAAAATAATGGTTGATTGAGCACTTCCACATTGAATTAGATTTCCAATACCTCGCCTGATGAGAGCAACGCTTAGGTTTTTCACTCAGGATACAGAAATAGTAAACCGGTATACTGTTCTTTCTATGTGACTCGCACGGCAATAACATCGCAGTTAGGTTCTGTTTTCTGCTGAAGGGTTGTCATCCCCCGGCTCCTCTTTGAAATACGATAATTGCATTCGTTTCACGAAGTTGTGCGTGAATTGGGATAAGTGGATGGACCTTATGACACTGCTCGGAAAACAGATCTGCGAGTTCTGAAAAATCTGCAGTCACCAATGATATTCCTTTGTCAACTACGATTGTAGATCTGCAGTTCTTCCAATGCCCCCCTGTTTTGATATACTCTATTTAAGCAGAGAGTCGTCTCTCCAATTCTTGTCCTGTTCTGCTACCATTACTGGTTCTCTGCGATTGTAAGCGAAGTTCCATTCAGGAGGTCGATATGGACAATTCAGAGAGGTTTATGCAGGCCTTCAGATCGATAGAGGGTTATCTGAGGAAGATAAACGAAGATTACCGAATCGACGGCTTCGCAAGATCCTTGAGAGATGCATCAAAGAGCGACAAAACTCTGCGCAACTACCTCGACATACTACTCGAGTACGCCGAACTCCGAAATGCAATTGTCCACACGCTAACAAGTGATGGCAAACCTATTGCAGAACCGCATAAGGAAGTCGTAGAAAATATTGAACACGTTGCCGAAATGTTGAACGCTCCACCCAGGGTATCTACAATATTCAAATCAGGAAAAGTCGTTACAATCGACCTCAACGATACGGTTGACAAAGCCCTGAAGATCATAGGGGAGAAGTCATTCTCTCAGATTCCCGTCTATGAGGGAAGGCAATTCAGAGGAATTCTCACTACGAATGCGATCGCCAGGTGGATGGCCTTTGTTGGCGAAGAAGAGAGGGCGTGCATAAAAGATATGCCGATTCGAGCCGTGATGGACTATGCGGAAGAAGACGAGGCAGTCGAATTTGTTAGCAGAAAAGCGACTCTCTTCGAAATCGCAGCTTCATTCAGCGAGTTCAGTGCCCTGGGAAAAAGGCTTGAGGCGATACTTGTAACTGAAAACGGAAAAAGAAGCGAGACTCCTCTGCAGATAATCACCATCTGGGATATCCCGCTCATATCTGAGACTCTAAACTCCTGAGAGAAAATACAGACAAAGCCAGACATCGAATACCGGAAGGAAAGGTCTTAAATCATAATACCATCTCCTGGCTCTATTCAAGCTGTACAATAGTTAGAATCATTCTTCTCAAGAAGTGACTAGATGTCACAAGCAGATTGCACTCTTTCATGAAATTGAATTGTCTTTCCAATAATCCATCATTGGAGAAACTTGAACCACAAAATCCCTGCACGATCCTTGGAGTAACATCTTGGAACAGACTCCTCTGTGGAATTGCGTTCTCGCATTCAAATACTAAAGTCAACTGAATGTAAAAAAGTGAGTCTGTCACGAAATTATTCAACCGGCAATTACCCTGAAATCAAACTGAACAGAACCTCTTCTTATTGGAGTCAGACCAGTTCGAATGATTCTTGCTCAATCGCTGTTAACGCTATCGTAGAATGTAAGCGCTTTTCCAGAATGACGGGATGTGATGTTTTCCAAATAACCTGAAGCCGTCATCCCGAGTTACTCTGATATCAATCCCTTTCTTTGTCATCCTGAAGTGCTCCTGTTCAGGATCTCGCCCTAAGAGCCGCTGTGCGCTTAAAAACGAAGACCCGCTGGACGCTGGGAAGAGCCGTAATTCGTTGTCCGTCCCAGATCATGAACCCGTCCTTGGGTTGGGAAGAGCCTGAGGTCAGAGGCAAGAGGTCGGAAGAGCGAAGCGTCGTCGATTGCCCAAGAACAAAGAATAGATCCTCGCTCCGGAACGAACAATGGGTTTTCCTCCTCCGCGACGGAGAACTGTCGACAGTGAACCCGCAGGCGAGTCTTAATAGACATCTGTCCTATATCTTAAACTTGCGCTGGTAATATACTCTTATGCAGGAGGGTTGTTCATGAAGGTAATTGGAGACAGAAAACAAACCACGGAATACTTGTCGAGATTCGATCTGGCAGCGCTTCTAGACAAAGCTGTTATAGATCAGTTTGAGCTGCACAGATTCGAGAGAGGCGAAGACATTTTCACCATAGATGAGCGGCCAGAGTACCTCTACTTTCTTGTGAAAGGAAAGGTCAAGGTTTCGATCCTCTTGAGAAATGGCAACAGGGTATTGCTTAGATTCTGCGTCCCTCTTTCTTTGCTCGGCGACCTGGAAATAGCCAATGACTTCGCTGTCAGGTCTTCGGTTTCGGCAGTCTCGGAATCTGAACTTCTGGCTCTGAGGCTTTCCAGGGTAAGAGAGAATCTGATGAGCAATCCTGCCGTCCTGAGATTGATCATTCGCGAACTGTCTTTCAAGCTTTATCATAATGCCGTCGTGAAGACATTGACTTCATCGGCCCCGCTAAAGACGAGAATCGCAACTTATCTCCTGCTAATGACCTCAGATGAAAGGAATGAAAGAATGCTGGATGAACTGGAAACTGAAAGTCAAGCTGAGATCGCCGAGCTTCTGGGGGCTAGCTACCGCCATGTAAACAGGGTTTTGAACGAACTGGGTCGAGAGGGAATATTGAGAGTCAGTAGATCACAGATAAAGATCGTCGACTTCGACAAACTCAAGAATCTTGCCTCGGATCTGTACGGGTGAATGAAAAATGATTAAGGGTATTCTATTTTCCGTGACTGCAGGCATAGTTATCGCCATGCAGAGCGTGTTTAGTGCGAGACTTAGCGAAAAAGTCGGCTTTTTTGGCTCTAATTTCTTCATACATGGTACTGGTTTTCTCCTTGCTTCATTTCTTCTACTGCTTTTCGGAAGAGGCGAGCTTAGCATCGAATCGATCAAAGGACTGAATCCAATCTATGCAACTTCGGGGTTCATAGGCGTTCTAATTATCTTTAGCATTGCACAAGGCGTATCAGCTCTTGGCGCCAGCAGAGGAATTGTGATAATTGTTATCACACAGATAATTTTCGCATTGGTAATAAATGTCTTGGGTTTGTTCGGTGAAACACCTCTTCACCTGACTCCAGCGAAAATTACAGGCCTGTTCCTAATGCTTTTCGGGGTCCTGATTTATCAGCTATCAAAGTGAGAACGATGAGATGCAGCTTTTCGATACCCCAGCCCCGAATATAATTCGGGATCAGGGCTTTTCAACCACCGTGGTTGGGGGTAGCGGGTTCGTGTGTGTAGGAAAGAGCAAGAGAACCTGGTTGACCGTTGAACGGTTCACCGTTTGCCGAGAAAAGCATCAGTTGCAAGTTCCAAGATGCAAGTTGTAAGAAAAAGCAAAAGGCCGGGGGGTTGGGGGTAGCGGGTTCGTGGTAGGAAAGAGCAAGAGAACCTGGTTTACCGTTGAACGGTTCTTCGAGGAGAACCCGTTGTTCGTTCCAGAGCGAGTATCTGTTCTTCGTTCTTGGTTAAGGCAAAAAACCACGAATGGCATTATGATCTTCGATCTTATCCAAGGACGGGTTTATGCTCCTTGGACGCCGGACGGCTCTCAATGCCCTTACGAGACCCGAGACTTATTACCCGAGATCCGGTTCGTACCAGGAACTTGGACACGAAGTGTCGGAACGAAGAACTTAGGTGCAAAGCACCAGAACAATGGACTTCTCTCTTTGCTAAGAACCTGGACGCGCAGTATCGGAAAGATGAACCACTCTGCATGTCTTGATCCTAAATCCCCGCTTGAGCGGGGGGGACCGCTTGCGGTGGGGAGTGTGCTCTTTGAAATGCCTCTCACATCGTTTTTCGCTTTTTGTTTTGTCATCCCGTAGTGGTCTTGTACGGGATCTCGCCCTGAAGAGCTGCTGTACACCAGAAGTTCCGCTGCACGCTTAAGAACAAGAACCCGCTGATCGCTTGTAAAAGCTCAGTTGCAAGTTCCAAGATGCAAGTTGTAAGAAAAAGGGGGAAGACCGGGGTTGGGGGTAGCGGTTCGTGGTAGGAAAGAGCAAGAGAACCTGGTTTACCGTTGAACGGTTCTTCGAGGAGAACCCGTTGTTCGTTCCAGAGCGAGTATCTGTTCTTCGTTCTTGGTTAAGGCAAAAAACCACGAATGGCATTATGATCTTCGATCTTATCCAAGGACGGGTTTATGCTCTTGGACGCTGGACGGCTCTCAATGCTCTTACGAGACCCGTGACCCATTACCCAAGATCCGGTTCGTACCAGGAACTTGGACACGAAGTGTCGGAACGAAGAACTTAGGTGCAAAGCACCAGAACAATGATCTTCTCTCTTTCTTTGCTAAGAACCTGGACGCGCAGTGTCGGAAAGATGAACCACTCTGCATGTCTTGATCCTAAATCCCCGCTTGAGCGGGGGGGACCGCTTGCGGTGGGGAGTGTGCTCTTTGAAATGCCTCTCACATCGTTTTTCGCTTTTTTGTTTTGTCATCCCGTAGTGGTCTTGTACGGGATCTCGCCCTGAAGAGCCGCTTCACGCTTAAGAACGAGGACCCGCTGATCGCTGGAAGAGCCGCTGTACGCTTAAAAACGGTGAACCCGCTGATCGCTGGAAGAGCCGCTTCACGCTTAAGAACGAGGACCCGCTGATCGCTTGTAAAAGCTCAGTTGCAAGTTCCAAGATGCAAGTTGTAAGAAAAAGCAAAAGGCCGGGGTTGGGGGTAGCGGGTTCGTGGTAGGAAAGAACACGTTGAACCATCAAGAGCTTCCCTGCGAAGCGAAACTGGCCTTTGCGAAGCAAAGACTGGCCAGGCGAAGCCTGACTGGCCTGCGCAGCAGACTAACTTCTGAAGAGCCGCTGCACGCTTAAGAATGAAGGCTCGCTGCCGGTGATTGGTCCAATATGGAGTTTTACAACAAACAAGTAATTCTATCTGGCAGAATGTTGTGTGGAAACCCCGGAGTTTGCCGGAATTTCCGAAAATCATCAAACATCGTCATTCATTAGCGGCTTTCCCGCAGCTCTCACTGCGTCAACTAACAATGGCTTTTTGGAAATTCCTCTATGCATCATTCCTGTGAGACTCTCACTATATAATTCCCGTACCGACCCTTCGTAACTGCTTACTCTGTCATCCCGAACTTGTTTCGGGATCTGGGATTTCGAAGGGGCCTTAAATTCCTTATAATAATCTTTCCACAGAAATGAATTGAAATACTGTTCTATATACTGGTCACTTATGCTAAAATGTGTTTGTTATAAAGGTCATTAATTGACAGGTGGTTAATATGACAGATCAACAGATGTTTTCCGTCCTTGCAAGATGGAATTACTGGGAAGATCGATCCCTTCCGGACCTTGTTTACAGAAGAGAGGTCGGTGAGATTGAAGAATTTCTTGACAGCAATTTCGTGCAGATCGTAAAAGGGCCTCGAAGATCCGGCAAATCATCTCTTCTTAAGATTGTGTACAGAAAGCTCCTGGAATCTGTTGATAAACTCTCCTTTCTGTTCTTGAACCTTGAAGATGTTTCTCTTTCAATGGAAGAGAAAACACCTGTCCTTCTTGAAAAACTCTACAGGCTTTACAGGCAGAGAGTCAATCCCGTTGGAAAAACCTACATGTTTGTCGATGAAATCCAGCATATACGAGGCTGGGAGCAATGGATAGAGACTTACAGGGAGTCCGGAGAGGTCAAATTCATTGTTACCGGCTCATCTTCAAAGCTTTCTTCCAAGGAGTTTGGAACGCTGTTGACAGGAAGGCACATAGATCTGACTCTGTTGCCCTTTTCATTCGCAGACTTTGTGCGATCAAAGGGAATTGAAGTCTCCTCGCTTTCAATTGAACTCAAGAGTGATCTCATCAAGAATCTGCTGTTCAGTTATTTGGATTCTGGAGGCTTTCCTGAGATTCTCTTGAACTTCCCGGAAGAAAACGGGACAAAGATTCTCGAGGCATATTTCGACGACATCATATACAGGGACATCGTAGAGCGTTGGAATATCAGAGACGTTCTGCTTACAAAGAGAATCGCGCTCTATGCTCTGAAGAGCAGCGGAAATCTCTTGAGCTACAGAAAAATACAGAAGGCTCTCGAACAGACCTCGGGAAAGACTTCAACCAGCACAATTTCAGAGAACATGTCGCACCTATCGGAAACATACATATTGTTTGAAGTAGAGCTTCATACGAATTCCGTCAAGAAAGCCCTAATCAACCCAAGAAAAGTATATTCCGTCGACACTGGCCTGAGAAAAGCCGTTGTCAAGCCGCTCACTGAAGATTTTGGAAAAGATGGAGAGAACATTGTCTTTCTAGAGCTCTTGAGGCGGGGCTATGAAGTGACTTTCTGGAAGACTGACAAAACCGAAGTTGATTTCGTCGCCTCTGGAAGAACTGGCGATCTGGTCATCAATGTCACAATGTCAAATCTGGATGATCTCGATTTGAGAGAACGTGAACTTCGGGGATTACTCGAATTCGAGGGCGAGAGATCCCGCAGGATACTTCTAAACAGCGACATTGAAGACACGCTGAAGATTCACGACAAGACCATTGAGCTGATTCCTCTCTGGAAATGGCTTCTTATTGAGGATTTCCTCCCAAGCAGATAATCTGCACTATTTCTGACAGGTTTTCGCAAACGCAAAGGGCTTCAACTGAACTCAACGATCTGCTGGGTTTTCAGACAGATTCATTTGGAAAGATGCCTTCTGTCCTCTCAAGCGCTCTCCATGATATCCATGGACTGGTTCATGATCCGGGACCAACTAAGGACGGCTCTTCACAGCGGCCAGCGTGTTATATCAAGCGATGAGCGAGTCTTTTCATGTACAGCGGCTCCTTTATCGGCAGTTTATCGGAAATGAGAGTTGACGTCGACTCGCGAAATGTGTCAGTGGCAGGAATCATTAATAAGAGATCAATTTCGAAGATGAAGCAGCGGTCACCAGAATACGAAAACGGAAGTGACTGCGCTTCGATTCATTTTCCATCATTCTGAATTATCACTATGCCTCTCACTGCTTTCATAACTCTATTGCCTAGTTTTCAAATCGGACAAAATCTCAGACATAAGGCTGCTCTCACGATCTGAAAGTAACTTCGAACAGCTGGAGAGAACCCATTGCAGAGAAAGAGGTCCGCACGCTGTATATAAATTCTGAACAATTGATGCAGCTATGCATTCCTCCCTAGAAGATCTCTGCAGCGATAGTATAGAATAGTGTTCTTTATACTGTACATTTCTGGCACTATCTGTTCGTTATAGAGGTCATTAACTGCAGAGTGGTCTATCCTCACTCATATAACAGTGGTTGGGCTACGAATGAAAAAGGGTGAAAAGTCGATTATTCACTTGTTGTAAAGATAAAGATATGTGTCCGCCTTTCTTCAATAATGCCAGCTTCTGTTCGTCTTCGCCCAAACCGTCACTTTCCCAGACCCCGTTCGATGAAGTCTTCCATTTCCTGTATATACTCAGGATTATTGCAGGCTTTCTTCCAGTCATCCAAGATCCTTTCGAAAAGCTCATCTGGAGCATCCTCGGCCCAGTCTTTGAACTGAGATGTCGATTCTTTGTCGAACTGGTTTATTCCTTTCAGAATGCCCATGCAGTATTTCTTCGCCTCGTTGTCCAGTGAAAGGTCGAAATATCTGTTCAGTTCATTTATGAATGGTTCTAGAGCCTCTTCAAACATTTCCCACGCTCTATCTGACGGTTCCACATACCCATACCTCATGCTGCCTGATTGTTCCCAGAGATCCTCAACTTCAATTCCTTCCAACGCATAGTAAACTTGAGAAGCAACGTTCTCGACATCTATATCGCGCAGGTATTCCAATGCGATTTGTTCAATACGTTTTGCAATGCTCCGATCTTCGTTGGCCAAGGCTTTCAGTATAAGAAGAGCATCATGACCGCTGATTTTGTCAAGAACCTTCTTTTTCTTAGTTACTGCTCGAGATTGCTTCTTGCTCCTATCCGCCATGATTCCACCTCAACACCCGAGTCGTTATTCTCAGAAGATACTGGATAACTTGATTATAACTCTCTTACAGTGAGTTCTAATTACTGTGATCTCCATTGGGATCATGATCAGTGCGGAGGGTTCAACACAGGAGAGGCGAATGAAATAAATGTGCTGATGTCTGAACGCAGAATCATTAACAGACTCGTTTTTTTCAGAGACGTGGTTGGAGGGATTCCGTGGTTGCGGGTACGAAAGAACAAGGTTAGTCTGGTTCGCAGTTGAACGGCTCACCGTTCGCCGCGGATAATCAGTTCTTCGTTCCAGAGCGAGTATCTGTTCTTCGTTCTTGGGCAATCGACGACGACGAGGCGGATCAGAGGTAAGGGGAATGAGGCTAGAGGTAAGAAAATCAAGATCGGTTCTGTCTCTTTTTTTGTGTAAACCCCTTTTTTGTAATGGGTTTAAGAATCAGCTTATGTACTTAGCTAATCTTTCATACTTTATCACAAGTTGAGTAAGGATCTTTGACCATTCAAGGGTTCTTACTGTCCATTTCTTTGTTATATTTATTATTGCTAGATAAGCCATCTTTAAAAGAGAAGTATCCGTAGGAAAGA
>NZ_JPGZ01000015.1:0-3597 GCF_003351125.1 Mesotoga sp. Brook.08.YT.4.2.5.2. | reverse complement strand
AACCCACTTGGCATTGTCTGCGTTTATCTGTTTGAGATATTTCTTTCCTCCACGCTTGTTCGCGGCATCGATCTTCACTGTATATGACATGTCCCCAACCAAGGACCTCTTCTCCTTGTAAATCTTCAATAGAACAAACCTTCTTTCCACTAGCAAGCTCTACCAACCTTTGTCCAATTCTGAGCAAAGAAGGATTGTCCTCTACTCTTCCAAGGTTAAAGATAACCCTGTGACGATTCTTTCCTTCTTCGTCACGGTAAGATTCAACTAACTGAGCATATGTAAAGTTCTTAGATTTCGTGGGTTTTATAAACAAACAAACATGACTACCTAATACCATAGAATACCTTCCAAAAGCAAGTAATTGTATAATCATTACTTAAATCCAACTTATCATTAGTTACCACTACAAAATATAGACAAAAAAATAGCGCCTACGAAACCATGCGGGTTTGAGTCGCTATCTTCTCTGTTTTATGAGTTCAAGTGATAAAGTCAAGAAAAAAGACGCTCCGAAAGCGTCTTCAGTATTAATTCTATCATGAGAATTCGTTAAAGTCAACCGGTCTAGCTGTTGCTGACAGGTTAAATAATTTCTCAAACACGCGCCTTTTGATTAATCAACCGGAGCAGTTGAGAATTCAATCGTTGTTGGCGTTCCTTCGGCATCTGGAAGGGCAACGGGGACAATCTCAATCAAGAAGTCGCTTCCGGGCTCGAGATGAAGGCCCGTATCGATCTCGGTTTGCGATGTCTGTGTTGCGAAGAGCGTATCCGGTCCCATAAATACCGAAACGTTGAACGCCAAATTCTCCGCTTCGAGAGCTTCAGTCGGCTCGATTCCATAGACGATTAGCAGCGGCATCGAATATGGATAATCCTTCTGGCCGTCATAAGGGTCGATACCGAATGGGAAGAGGTCCCACAATGCGATCCACTCTTTGATTGCATTGCCAATCGCGCCGCATTTTCCTGTCACGTCTATGGAATCTGTGCCAGTATGCCCCTTCACGACACACTGGTACGTGTAGCCGGTTTTTCCAGTGTCATCTGTTTTCAGTTTAACATCTGTCTTGGGATGGAGTCCTGTTATGTTTAGCTCCAGATCACAGTTCTTTGCCGGCGTTCCGTCCTTTCGCGTCACTGTGACAGTTACGGTATGCGATCCGGGAGCTATGTTGATGTCATGAGAGGGCTCAACAGTGAGGGTGTAATCGCAGTCGCACTCGATGCCAGCGGCCTCCATTATCGCATCCAGATGTTCAGTCAGGGGTTGTGCTCCACCCCAGGTCTGCGCCATTATGCTTGGCGGACTGCCCGCGGGTTGAGGGTTGTCGTTTACATAATTTCCTTCGTCATCTGTGTGGTATTCATCGTCTAGACCCATCATATGGCCAACTTCATGGGCGATGACGGGTCCAGTATCCAGATTGTCCCATTCACCCGTGGTTGTTTCAGTCGATCCTGGAGTCGGCAGTGGAGTAGCTACCCACGAAGTGTGGCTTCCTTTTACCTTCTTGACTTCCACAACATGTGCGTCATCAGGTGGTTCTGCACCTTCAGCAAGAACCGAGAAGTCAAAGTCGAACGTAACTGTGCAACAGCCGTCACCCCATTCTCGAGAACCGCTCGGTCCATTCCAGATGGCTTCAGCGTCAGTCTCCCATGACTCGACCTGAGTCTCTGAGGCGCCTTCACCATGGAAAACAATGGTTACCGTGACAGTGTAGTCGCAGGGTCCGCCAGAGGCGGACGTTGTCTGAGGAGAAAAGCCTGCTAATGGATATTCGACGGGATAATAGGCATTGAGTATGACTTCAGCAAAATCTGAAAGCAGTACCGGCGGTACGCTGTACATCATAGGCGTGTCTTCAGTCAGCAAACTCTCCAGTACAGGCTTTCCTGAGTCATCTCCATTCAATAGAAAGGCCACAGCTATAAGTGCTCTGATAGTCTTGTTGTCATCTTGAAGGTATTCTTCGAGACTGTCAAGAGTGGATTCATCCAGAAGATTTCGTTGAAAGGCGTAAGCTGCGGCCCAACGTTCCAGTGGGTCACTGCTTTCCAAAAGAGCCAGGAATTTCTGAATCTTGCTGTTCACAAGAGGTATGAGTTCTTCGCCACAACTGAATGAAACCGGGTTGTACGGGTCTAGTTTGTCAATTATGCTTGCTACTCGATCTTCAACGAAAACTGCTTTGATTGTCTTGCTTTTGTCCATCGTGACTGCTGTTGTGGTTGAGTCGGGCGACGCTACTTCGCCTTCCCAGGATTCAAACTCCCAACCGTTGTCCGGATACGCTTTCACAGCAACGATTTTGTTCCTCGTGAATTCGTGAACTCCTGCAGTTGGATCTGTAGTTCCACTGCCGCCTATCTGAACTGTAAGAGAGTATTTTACGCTTGGACAACTCGTAAGAAAGATCATTGCCACAGACAGGATAATCAGAACGAAAAACGCTCTACGCATTGTAGCACCCCCTTCGTATTAGTGAGTGCTTAATAAGAATCAATCGACCTCAGAAGAATGCAAGACACAGCAAATGACTGCTTGATAACGGAATTATACATCGTTGACCCATGAATAGGAGCAGTGGAAAGAGAGTGAACGCAATGCTGGCTTCACTAGGAGGCGAGGCCGACTACGTTGGGAAGTGAGAATCGCTGGCGCGAGGAAGTGATGCTGGGGAAATCATCCCAGGAAGTGATGCCGCTTTCAGCGGGAGGATTCAGAAGCCAGTCTTTGCTTTGCAGAGGTAAGTTCCGCTTCTTGGGCTAGGAACCGCTGAACGCTTAAGAACGAAGACTCGCTGATCGCTGATGAAGACAACGTTGCCCATCAACGGTCCCCCGTCCCCGTCGAGAAGACCGGTTCTTCGTTCCGACGCTATGCGTCCAGGTTGTTCGTTCTTGGAACCAGATCCCGGATCAAGTCCGGGATGACAACTAACGGTTATTCCGAAAACACGAAAAGGCTAGATTTCGTCATTCCGACAAAGCTCCTGGTCGGAATCTTGATACTATCGCTTCACGATTCTCACCGGCGAACGGTGCAATGTTCAACTTCGAACCAGCATAACCTTGTCCTTTCGAAACTGCAACCACGGAATCCCTCCAACCACGAACCACGTACCACGAACAACAACGACTCTGCAAAAACTGAGTCTGTCACTGATTTTCTCCAGAAGAAGTACTTCCGGGGGCAGAAGTTACTTCCGATATCGGAAGTAGTTTCCAACCTAATTTCCCGGACAAATTATACCTATGTCTTTGGTTGAATCTTCAGACTCTGGAGTATTTCGCGTTGTGGCTTGGTAATCTCAGTAAGGATATGACCGTACTTGCCTGAATATCGTACCTGAGTTAATGTTTCCATCTCGAGAAGGAGTTCTCGGACGGTGTATTTCTCTATGAGTTTTGTATCACGCATTTTCTTTCTCAAAGCACTCATAAGGATCAAGGCAATGAACTGAACAAAGAGTCTGCCATCCATAGAAGCAGCACTGTGAATGCGCAGGCGTTTCATGTCCAGCTGATTCTTCAAGTCATCAAAAGACTTCTCGATCGTATCCTTGTTTCGGTATACCCTTAGTGCTT
>NZ_JPGZ01000027.1:0-72273 GCF_003351125.1 Mesotoga sp. Brook.08.YT.4.2.5.2. | reverse complement strand
TCCCCTGGGGGGTGAATACGTTACGGCACGTGTGCATGACCGGACCCAGAAACCGTTTTTCGACTCAAACAAGAAGCATAAGTAGTTCATCGTAGCTCTTTGCTATGTTTATCGGGCCACGATTCCTCCGAGCATGAGGGCCGAACCATATGAAGTCAATTCCCGCATTTTCTGCGCCTCTGTAGTCCGACTCAAGACTGTCTCCAATGTATACGACTTCATCCTTCTGAACACGTGCCCTACGCATTGCCACGAAGAAGATTTCGGGGTTGGGTTTGGCAGCGCCGGCCTCTTCTGAAGAAAGAGAGAATTCGAAGAATTCAGGGAGGCCTGCAGAAAGGAATCTGTTGTGTTGCACGCGGTATACTCCGTTCGTTATTACCGCCATTCTTTTTCCGCGGCGCCTCATCGTTGTGAGAAACTCTTTTGCGCCCGGGAGAAAGTATGCCTTCTTTGAAAGTCTGGTCAGGTATTCGTCATTCAGTTCTTCAGGACTAAAGCTCACTCCGATAGAGCTGCAATAATCCACAAACCTTCCAAGAACGACTTCATCCTTGGTCTTTTCTCCAAGCGCAAGATAACTCCACCACTTCGAGTTTGTTTCTCTGTATAATGAGAGTTGTTCTTCAGACAACGCGATCCCTCTAGAGTCGAACAACTCCAAAAGCGCTTCTATTTCACTTCTCTCGAAATCGAGAATTGTGTGATCTAGATCAAAGAAGTACATTCTATAGATGCCGTCCAGTTTAATCCATCCTTATAATTATTTTGAGAGATCTTCTGGCTGCTTCAAAAGCCTCAAGCGACTCGTCAATGGAAAACGTCTTCGCTATAAGGGTTGTTGGGTCAACAAGTCCGCTTTCAAGAAACGAGATCGCTTTGTCAAATGGCCCGCACCTCGATCCAATAAGGTGAATCTCTCTCACAGCTACACTTGTAATGTCTACTTCTGGAGTTCCTTCATAGGTGCTTTTAAGCACGATCTTTCCCTGGGGCCTCACTACTTTCAACGCAGAAGCCAGCCCGTAGGGATTCCCCGTTGCTTCGACCACCACATCAAAGTCTCTATCGTAGGAGTCCGCTTCGTTTACGCTTACAAAGGAGGCTCTGTTATTGTCTCCGAGAAGCTTCATTCGCTCTGAGTGTTTGCCAACAAGTACATGGTCAACTCCGCTCGCGGAAAGCACCATCGATATAAGCATACCAAGCTTCCCATCTCCAATAAGACAGACTCTGTCAGTTGAAGAGAAATCAACACTTTCGAGCACATGGGCGGCTGCAGCCAATGGTTCTACAAACACCGCCTTTCTATCGGAAACTTTCTCGGGTATTGTGTGAAGGTTCTCGTCCGGCAGAACGGCGTACTCGGCCATTGTCCCCGCGTAGTCTGCAATGCCGATTGTCCTTGTGTTTCTACAGTGCTTGAAAAGTCCCATATCACACAGATCACATTTCTTGCAGGGTATGCTTATTTCGGAGGCTACTCTCTTTCCAACTAGGAAACTTGTGTCGCTTTCGACCACTGTTCCGAGGAACTCGTGGCCGAGAATTCCTCGGAAGTTCATGTAGCCTTTTGTTATTTCGATATCCGTATTGCAGATACCTGCGAGATTTACCCTGACAAGAGATGTTCCCGGTTGCCTTTCCGGAATAGGTACTTCTCTCAGTCTCAGAGTCTCATCAAAGATAAGCGCCTTCATTATTTGTAGACCTTCTCGAGAGCATCCTCGATGTCCTCCAAAAGATCGGAGTGATGCTCCAAACCGGCTGATATTCTAACTGTCTTGCTTGAGAACCCGAATCTATGAAGTTCCTCCTCTGGATAGTCTCTGTGGGTCATCATGGCAGGTACTTCTACTAGAGTCTCCGCATCTCCGAGTGAAACGGCCAGTTTTATGAGCTTCAGGCCCTGGACGAATTTCTCTGCGTTTTCCTTTGGTCCGCACAACTCGAAGCTGATAATTCCGCCGAAGCCTTCCATCTGTCTGGCAGCCAATTTGTGGCCTGGATGATCCTCGAACCCCGGATAAGAAGTCTTCTCGATTTCCTTCCTTTTTCTTAGGAATTCCGCTATTGCAGTCGCGTTTCTTTCATGCCTTTCCATCCTTAACCCGAGTGTCTTCATGCCCCTTAGTAGCAGCCAGGCGCTGAAAGGGCTGATGACTCCTCCAAGTTCACACATATATCCGAATTTCAGCTTCTGAATATAATCAAAGTCCTTAGAGGTCGCAACTCCCCCAACAACGTCTCCGTGGCCCGATATGTACTTGGTAGCACTATGGAGCACAACGTCCGCGCCGAAATCCAGAGGTTTCTGGAATACGGGGGTTGCGAACGTGTTGTCGACAACCACCTTTATGCCCTTCGAGTGGGCAATGGCACAAAGGCCCTCAATATCGATTATCTCTAGAGCCGGATTTGTCGGTGTTTCGAGGAACATCACCCTTGTGTTCGGAGTGATAGATCTTTCCACATTGTTGAGATCTGTCATATCGATGAAGTCCGTATTGATCCCATACTTCGCTATAAGGTGGTTCAGAAACCCGAACGTTGAGCCGTAGAGATTTCTGTGTGCAAGGACAGAATCCCCAGCTCCCGAAAAGGACAGAATCACCGAACTGATCGCTGCCATTCCTGAAGAGAAGGCTACACCGTCCACTCCGTTCTCGAGAGTGGCAAGTCTCTGTTCGAAAAGATTTATGGTTGGATTACCGCCTCTTGTGTAAACGTATGCCCGCCTCTTAAAGGAAAAGGTATCTTCGGCTTGCTGCAAATCAGTGAATGTAAATGTTGAAGTCATGTATATCGGAGAGTTGAGTGCCTGGTTCTGGTCCTCTTGCTCCGCAGCGTGTATTGCTAGAGTGTCAAAATGGTATTCTCTCGATTCTTCCATATCTACCACCTCACTTCTTATTGAATTATAGCGCAGCAACTGAGAAGTGCGACTAACAATGGCTCCCGAAACCTGAACTTGGCAGTGTTGTGAAAAAATCTTCGCTGGAAAGTACAATCATTCGATAGCCTGCAACCGTCTTTTTAAGTGGAAGTTGCCGGATGATTCTGCACTAATTGCTCTGTTTCTTTTCTTGCCGCTTCTATCTCCTCCTGTATTCTCAGAACTGTCGCAGGTTCTTCGTAGAAGGAATAGGTGTCTTCTGAAGTCCTCACAAGTAAGAAGTAGTCCCTTATTTTTGGTTTGCCTATCATCTTTATCTTTCTGGCAGGGAGGAACATGTCTCTGAGAGAGGGAAGGTAAAGCTCGCCCGAAGACATGCTCAGATGGACTGAAACCTCTTCGATCTTCTCTATCGGAATAACCATGGTGACCCTTCCGCTTCCGGGGATATCGACCGTGAAGCGAAAGGCTTTGTCATGAATAACGGCGTAACTCTGACTCATGTTTACTTTCTCGATTTGGGCTACTCTGCCGAATGTATAGAACATGGAGCTTACGCGCATTCTGTTTTCGGCTCCAGAGAGCCCCAAATCCCGGATCAGTCTTTCTTTTGGTCGTTCGTCTCCCATGCCAAGTAGGGCAGTAATTATGCAGATTATGTCTCCGAAAAGGAAGCCTGCCTTGAAATTGCCAAGAAGTATGGCGATCACCTCAGCGACTATCGGGATCAAAGGAGCAAGTGCTAGTATGCGGTAATCAAATCTCTTCCTCAGCACGGTGAAGACAATATATGCAGGCGTGCATGCCAGAAAGTACCAGAGCGGAGAAAGAACAAACCTCGTGGCCGAACCTGCTAGCAGTAAGAGAATCCCAGTCATTAAGATCACTTCCCAACACAGAAATCGCCGAAAATCCTATTCAGCAAATCTTCTGTAACGTTTGTTCCCAACAATTCGTCGAGACTTCTTGCGGCCTGCTCAATCATCGTGCTCACAACGTCGACAGTTATCAAACTATCTATTGCTTCTATCGATTTGTCAATGCAGTCTACAGAATCTGAAAGCTTCTGTTTCTGCCTCGCGCTAATAATTACGGAATCTTCAATCGAGGTGATGTCATCTGTTTTCTTCAGCATGAGCTTCTCGAGATCTCTAATTCCTTCACCGGTTTTCGCGCTGATAATTACATCGTAAGAGCCGCTTTCGATCTTTCGAATATCGGATTTGTTTGCTGCAACAATAAGCCGCTTCCTTCCGTTTCGAAGATCTTCCTCTAGATCCCGGTTTTCCTGGTTATGAGGATCTCTCAGTAGAATTACTAAATCGGCTTCCTCGATTGCCTTCAAGCTCCTTCTGATTCCCAACTCTTCCACAGCATCTGTTGCTTCCCGTATTCCTGCGGTATCCACTACGTTAAACAGAACACCTTCTATGTTGAGATCTTCTTCAATAGTATCCCTCGTTGTACCGGGAAGATCTGAGACTATCGCTCTATCGCGTTTCAGCAAAGCGTTGAGAAGAGTAGACTTTCCGACATTTGTCTCTCCTACGATTGCGGTTTTGATTCCCCGAGAGAGTATTATCCCGTTCTCGGAACTGTTCACGAAATGGGCAATCTCATTCCTCAAATCCAGGAGTTCACCGCGCAGAGAGGAGTAATCAGTCTCAACTTCATCAGGATAGTTCAGTTCAACTTCAACGGCGGCGAGAAGACGAATCATCTTTTCCCTGAAAGAGACTACTTCTTCACTGAGACCTCCTGTAAAGCTTTTCACAGCTGCTTCCAGAGCTCTCTCTGTTTTGGAAGTGATAAGGGCGTTTATCGCCTCGGCTTTGATAAGATCGAATTTCCCGTTCAGAACCGCCCTCTTTGTGAACTCCCCCGGGAGAGCCATTCTCGAGCCAGCACGAAACAGGGCTTCCAAAGCGTTCTCCACAATAATCGGATTTCCATGAAACGAGATCTCAAGCATATCTTCGCCTGTGTAGGAAGCCGGGCCTTCAAAGAAAACAACGACGACCTCATCGATGAAGCGATCGCCTTCGACAAATTCCGCTACATATGCCCTTCGTGGTTGAAGACTTCTCGGGCCTGAGATCAAGTATCGGATTCTCTCTAGTACCCGTGGACCGGAGCATCTTACAACAGACGTTGCAGATACTCCTCTGGGAGTTGAAAGTGCGCAAATGATATCCTCAAACAATGTTCTCAGCTCCATGGAAGAGTGTCTTCAGCGTCTTCATCAGATGTCTTTCGGGCACTCCATAGAGAATGGATTTCCCTTCCCTTTCGTTTACAATTAACCTGCGGCTCCTAACTCCCAGAGAGTCGCGGATATGGTTTTCGCCGTGAGTCATAACTAAGCTTTCCGAGTGAGAATCGTACTCAACGATCTTTATTCCCATAGTGAATGCCCCAAGTCTTATCCGCGAAGCTTCAAGAAGGGAGACAACTTGAGAAGGAAGTCGGCCAAATCTATCTATCAGTTCCGCTTCTATTTCGTCGATTTCGCTCTCTTCTTTACATGCTGCGATTCTTCTGTAGATCTTCAACCTCTCTATAGAATCGGAGACATACTCCTCAGGGATCACCATATCGAACGGAATATTCTTCAGTTCCGTATCTACAGTCCTTTCCTCGACACCGATTTCGAACTCCCCTCTTAGCTCTTTCATAGCCTTATCTACCATTTCACGATAGAGGTACAGTCCGACCGAGTTGATGTTTCCATGTTGCTCTGCGCCAAGCAGCGTTCCGAACCCTCTTATCTCGAGATCCCGCATTGCGATCTTCATTCCGCTTCCGGCTCCCGAGAACTCTTTCAAAGCCTTCAGCCTCTCTCTCGAAGGATCGGACAGTCTCTTTGGATCGTAAAGAAAGTATGAAAAGGCTCTCCGATTGCTCCTGCCGACTCTACCTCTCAACTGGTAAAGTTGGGCCAATCCATATCTCTGGGAATCATTCACAATCAATGTATTGGCATTAGGGACATCAACACCGCTTTCGATTATTGTTGTGCATAGAAGCATGTCTAGTTCACCAACGTAGAATTCCCTTATCGTACGCTCAAAGGCCGTCTTGTTCATTTGACCGTGAGCAACGTCGATCTTGACTTCCGGCAGAAGATCTCTCAGCTTCACGAGAATCTCCGGCAGTTCGGCGACTCTATTGTGAACAAAGATCGTTTGACCGCCTCTGTTGGTCTCCCTCAGTACTGCCGTTCTGATAAGCCTTTCATTTATCGCTCCTACATATATCTCTGGCGAAGTTCTTCCTGCGGGCGGAGTAGATATTACCGAGAGGTCTCTGAGACCCGAAAGAGACATGTAAAGAGTTCTCGGTATTGGCGTGGCGCTCATCGACAAAACATGTATCTGCAACCGAAGCTTCTTGAAGTGCTCTTTCTGGAGGACGCCGAAGAGCTGTTCTTCGTCGACTACTACCAGGCCAAGATCGGCGAATACGATTTCCTTTGAGAGCAAAGAGTGAGTGCCTACAACGACATCGACCTGTCCATTCTTAAGCCTTTTCAAGAGCCTGCTTCTCTGGGCGTCGGTCCTGTATCTATCTAGAATCTCTACTCTAATTCCAAAAGGGCTAAGCCTGCTTTCGAAGTTATCGAAGTGCTGTCTGGCCAGAACCGTCGTAGGGACCATCACAGCGACCTGTTTCCCGGAGACAACTGCTCTGAAGGTAGCACGCAGAGCCACTTCGGTTTTTCCGTATCCGGCATCGCCACTTATTAGACGATCCATCGGCTTGTTGGTACTCAGGTCGTCAAGTACTTCTTCGACTGCCTTCTGCTGATCTTCTGTCTCGAGATACGGGAAGCTTTCTTTGAAGCTCTTCTCCATCTCGCTTTCGCCTATCAAAGGAATTCCTGACGAGGCCTCTCTTGAGCCGTAAAGGTTTGACAGTTCTTCAATCAAAGCCTTCACTTCTCTCTTCACTTTCGATTTCTGTCTGTTCCAGGCAGTACCTCTCAAGGAGTTCAACTGAATTCCTTCGGTGTTTCCTATGTATTTGTGAACACGATCGACCCTGTCGACCGGAACGTAGATCTTATTTCCATCTCTGTACTCCAGGAGAAGATACTCTCTGGTTCCTAGAATGTTCTCCACTGTTCTTACTCCAAGATAACGACCAATGCCGTACTCCTTGTGGACAACAAAATCTCCCTCTTCCAGCTCCGTCCAGTCAACCACCGGTATTCTCGGCAAAAACTCTTCTTCTCTCCTTGGTCTCTTGATTATCTCAAGCTTCTCGCAGAGCTCCGAGTCATAATCAAGAGAGGAGACTTCTCCGTCAGATACGATGGAATAATCCTTCAACTTCAGTAGCACTTCTGAGGACACTCCACCGAATCTGATGTAGAGGAACTTTCTAACAGCTTTGTCCGAAAGGAGTTCAAGAGTCTCGCGTTCTCTTCGCCCAAATTCAGCTAACGCATCGTCTGGATTGACAAAGACTACGTTGTAGTTTTCAAGAAAGTCAAGAAGAATCGATTGCCGCTCGTAGAAGATTCCTGCAATAGTATCCATCGTGTCCAGGCGGTCCCGAAGAATCTCATCCGAGCCACCGATTGCCTTTTCTGCGCTGGAAATTCTTTTCAGAGCGAGTTCCCTGTGCGGTGAGGCGGTGATGCCCTCGGCAGCAGGAGTTACATAAGCTTCATTCAGCCTTTGAAGACTCTTCTGAGTTGCCGGATCGAAACTTCTGATCGATTCTATCTCTCTGTCGAAAGTGTCTATTCTAATCGGTCTTTCAGTCCCAGGAATGAAGATGTCGACAATTCCTCCTCTAACGGCAAACTCCCCGGGAATTGTGACGGAAAACGCCCTGGAATATCCCAGACTCTGCAGGTGGTCCTCGTGGAGAGTGAGCGGACCTCCAACTTCAACCTTCAACGAAAGGCCTTCGAAGACTTCGATTGGCACTGTCTTTCTCAGAAGACCATGGAAAGACGTATACACGGTTCTGAGCTCTCCGAGAAGCAGCTTTCTGAGCAACGCGAGTCGTTCAGACCTTATCCTGGGAGAAGTCCCGACGTCTTCAAATGGGAAGACATCATGAGAGAAGAAGAATCCATCACCCTCATGCTTCGAATGTATGTCGATGAAGGATTCCAGCATTCTCTCGCTGGGAAAAATGACTACAGTTGCAGAGCACTTTTCGATTTTCTTCTCGACCCAGGAAATCGGGTCGTTTACTCTATATAATACTCGTTCCAAAACAACCTCCAAAGCCTTTTCAAAACAGTGCTTGCAGCTCTTAGCTGGATTGTCTCTCTGGCTCCCTTGAATCTATCGGTGTAGGTCTCTATTGAATCTACAATCCTCACTGCAGAGCAGACAAGGCCCACGGGTTTAAGATCTGACCCTCCCGAAGGACCTGCTATTCCAGTGACGGAAAGGCCCACATCAGTTCCGAAGAGACGACTTGTCCCCGCGGCCATTTCGAAGGCCACCTCTTCAGAGACGGCACCGTGTTGACTCAAAGAGTTCTCACTGACTTTCAGGAGTGACATCTTCGATTCGTTCGAATAAGATACGATGCCTCCAGAAAAGACATCTGAGACTCCGGGAACCGAAGTGAGAAGTGCAGAAAGGCGTCCTCCTGAACAGGATTCCGCTACGGAAATTGTCAGGTTCTTTTCCCGAAGCCCTTTGACAACCACTTCAACCAGTTCCTCGCCGCTTGTTGTGTAGATGTACCTTTTCCACCGCTCGGAGAAGAGGCGGCAAACCTCTTCGAGAACAGACTCGTCACTCGCGGACAGGATCACTGTTGGACCAGAGAAATAACGTACTCTTGTTACGAACTTTACTCCAGAGAACCTGGAAAGCATCTCCTCAGTGAAGTCTTCTACTTCTGGTTCAGTAAGATCCAAGAATCCGATCGTTCTAGAAAACATCTTGGGCGGCAGAGTAATGTGTTTGAGGGCTTCCATGAAGACCGCTTCCATTTCCATCGGAGGTCCGGGAAGAATAACGATCTCCTTGTTCTCTGTTCTCACAAATGATCCCCTGGCGCTACCAGAGATGTTCGGAAGCTGAACCGAGTCCTGCATAACGAGAGCTTGCCTCTTCAGTCCCGCAGGGGCTTCTCTGGAAAACCGCTTAAGGAAGCTTTCTTCTAATGCAGAATAATACTCGCTATCGAAGCTCAGCTCCCTGCCGAGATAGTCGGCAACAGTCTGAAGAGTAATGTCATCGAATGTGGTTCCAAGTCCTCCTGTTATTAGGAGGAGATCAGCTCTACTAAGAGCCGTTCTTATCTCGTGGCTTATGTATTCCCTGCTGTCCGGAACTACAACGATTGACTGGACTTCAAATCCCAGTGCCGTAAGACTCTCTGCGAGATAACCTCCATTACTGTCTTTGACCACGCCTCTGGTGATTTCGTCCCCGGTAAGAAGGATTGCAGCCTTCAAGCGACCACCTCCTGGTCAATTGTATCACCAAAAGCGTAGTGTTATAATTGAGTGCCGGGGGAGCCCAGAAGGCTGAGAGTGCTGAAAGCAGACCCCAAGAACCTGATCCGGTTAGCACCGGCGTAGGGAAGGCCATGGCTAGCGCCTCCGGTAATTTCTTGCAGGAGGTGTTTTTTATGAGAAGAGCATTTCTGGTCTTATCATTGATCCTCTTCATTCCATTTTCGACAGTGTTGCCGCTAAAGGTATATTCATACGATTCCCTTCAACCGCTCGCGCAAGAGACTTTTTCGAAGTTTACAGAAAAAACGGGAATTGCAGTTGAGTTTCGCGCTGTTGGAGATTCGGGTTCTCTGCTGAGCTTGATTATTTCCGAGCGCGAGAATTTCGATGGAGATGTCGTGATTGGAATCGATAACCTTCTTTTGAGACGTGCTTTCGAAGAAGGTATCTTTCTTTCTTACAGACCCCAAGGCTATGAGAAGATCTTTGATAATGATCTTCTACTCGATAGTCAGTGGAGACTAACCCCATATGATTTCGGAGGGATCGCGCTAATATGTGACACTAGCCAGATAAAAGATTCCATCGAAACGCTTTGGGATCTAACCGGGCCGGAGTATCGAAGGAGCGTGATTATTCAAGATCCCAGAACCTCGAGTACCGGTCTATCTTTCCTTGCCTGGACTTATCTGCTTTTTGGCGAGCGATTTGAGGAATTCTGGCAGGCTTTCAAGCCCTCGATACTCACAGTCTCTCTCGGGTGGGACGACTCTTTCCAGAAATTCGAGTCCGGAGAGGCTCCAATAATGGTTTCCTATGCCACGGATGGTGCATATTCAATGCATTATTACGGTGAATCGGTCTATATGACAATGATTCCAGAGGGCAGGGGTTACGTCCAGATTGAGGGAGCGGGAATCATAAGATGGACGAAGAATCTGCACGATGCTGAAATGTTCATGGACTTTCTTCTGAGTGAGGACTTTCAGCGTCATATTCCCCTTAACCAGTGGATGTTCCCTGTAATAGACGTAGAGATGCCCCCGGCCTTCGATTATGCCGTCAAACCGGAGAAGATTCTGAAACTATCTGCAGAGGTGGATCTTTCCGAACTCATCTCCAAGTGGGAAGCGGTAATATACGAAAGGTAAATTTCTGACAATATCTGCAGTTGGGATCGCGGCCGTTGTTTTGCTGCCGTTATTCTTTGCCTTTGGTAATCTAGAGTTAGATACGATTTTTTCAGTGATTTCGTCGCCCTCGTTCAGGTCGATTGCCGGGTTCACGGTCAAGCAGGCGCTTCTCAGTACATTTCTGGCAATGATCGTCGGTTTCCCGGCGGCAGTTCACTATGCGAGAAGCAACGGTCGTCTTTCACGTCTATTGGGAATAACAACCTATATACCGTTCTTCTTTCCCAGCATATCGATGGCAATAGGCTTCCTGGCAGTTTACGGCAGAAATGGACTCTTCAACAATCTGATGTCTTTTGCCGGTCTGGAGAGGGTACAGATTCTTTATTCTCTTGGGGCAGTCTTACTTGGACACGTCTTCTATAACGCACCAATAGTTATACTAGTTCTTGGGAATGCGCTCAGAAGTTTGCCCACAGATGTGCTGGAAAGTTCTAAGATAGACGGATCGGGGAGGATACGAAGACTTCTGCGAGTAGAACTACCTCTTGTTACACCGGCAATTATCAATTCCGCGCTTCTGATCTTCACTTACTGTTTCACCTCTTTTGCCGTTGTTCTTGTATTGGGCGGGGCGCAATTCGCTACCCTGGAAGTTTCAATCTATATGAATTTCAGGCTTTTGGCTGCACCGCAGAATGCAGTCGTTCTTGCCGCAGTTCAGTTCGCATTTATTATGGTTTTCGGATTACTCATTTCGCTGAGCGAGAAGAGTTCGCCCTTTGAACATGGTGAGCAGTATCTGGAAAAGAACAGATTAACGGGCATCTACTCATGGATATTTGTTCTCTTCGAGTGGATACCGATTCTTGGTGCCCTCTTCAGTTCATTCTACGACTGGACCAGAAAGGAATTCATCTTCGAGAGGATAACGAAGCTGTTTACAGAAAAGATCGTGCTTCTCGGCACGGGATTGGTCAACACATTGGTCAATTCAATAACGCTTTCATTTCTTGCAGCCGTTGTGACGGTAACAATCGCCTTTTTTCTTTCGTGGCAAGCAAGGCACACCTCTCGAGGATCGAGATATCTGAGAATAGTGTCTTTGATAGCTCTGTCCGTAACACCTTCGATTCTAGCTGTTTCCTATCTCACAGCATTTGGGAGTTTCCCTGTTCCACTGCTGCTGGTGCTGCTTTACATTGTGATTTCGTTACCCGTTGCTTTGAACTACATAAGTGGTCAGGTGATCGGTGCTGAGCTTGCCTTCCTTGAGGCGGCGCAACTCGACGGTGCTTCGAAACTTGCACGCGTATGGTATATGATAATCCCTTTCTTTAGAAGCACGATTATTTACGCTGCAACGGTAGTCTTCGCCATTTCTATGGGCGAATTTGGCGGATCGCTAATACTCGGGAGCAAAGACTTCCCTACCTTTGCCGTTGCCATCTACAGACTAAACGGAAGCCGCTATCTACTGGAGGCAAGGTTCTTAAGTTCGGCCTTGGGAATTATAATTATCTCCGTTGTCGCTATCTCCCGGTGGTTTGCACAAAGACCTGAGAGAAGTAGTCGCAGCACTCCCTGATTCCACAAATGTCGCACTTTGGGCCTACAGGTCTGCAGATCTCCCTGCCGAACTCAACCATTGACCCGTTCACCGGCCCCCATATCTTGGGCGGCAAGATCTTCATCAGAGCAAATTCGGTGTCGTCGGGCCTCTTCGTCTTCACCCATCCCAGTCTATTTGCGATTCTGTGAACATGGGTGTCGACTGCCAGGGCTTCCCTTCCGAATGAAACGTTTAGAACGATGTTAGCCGTCTTTCTGCCAACTCCGGGAATTGTAACAAGCTCTTCAAGGGTATCGGGGACAACCCCTCCAAAGTTTTCTACGACTATTCTTGCGCAGTTGATTATTCTGGAAGCCTTCTGCCTGTACATCCCGGATGCTTTTATCAGCTCGTACAGGTCTTCCGGGAGAGCTTTCATAAGCGATTCCGGATCGGGATAAACCGAGAAAAGCCTGCGTGAGGCTTCCTCGGTATTCTCATCTCTTGTGCGCTGACTCAATATTGTGCTCACCAAAACCTTGAAAGGTTCTTCATAGTCGCGACCTCTAGGAAAGTTTTCTACTATCCATTCCGACACTGCCGCAGGTGAGCAGTCAGACCTAGACATCGCCTCCCTCCAGGAAGGCTTTGTATGCTCTGTAGGTTTCGTAAAGGTCTGCTTTGGAGAGAAGCTCGAACGGGGAATGCATACCAAAAACGGCCGTTCCTGCATCCACTACTGTGACTCCCCTTTCGGCGAAGAATTTCGCAACTGTCCCTCCGCCGCCCCTATCGACTTCTCCTAAGATCGTACTCTGCCAGTGCACTCCCTTCTCGTTCAGAAGGTTTCGCACATAGCCCATGAACTCCGCGCTGGCTTCGCTGGTTCGTGACTTTCCTCTGGAGCCCGTGTATTTCAATATTGCAATTCCATATCCGAATCTTGCTGCATTTGTTTGATCGTGAGCATCCTTGAAGGTCGGGTCAAATCCGGCGGCAACATCTCCCGATATCATTCTGGATTTCTCGAGAAGGAAGTCGATCTCGTAAAGCCCCTTCTCTCCAGAAAGATTGAGAAGCTTCTCGATAAAGGCGACCCAAAACCGCCCCTTTGCTCCTGTAACGCCTTCACTTCCTATCTCCTCCCTGTCGAAGAGAAGGACCATTGCAGTCCTCTTTGGGTTCTCTATTGAAGACATATCCTTGAGCGCTGTTATAGCAGTGTATGAACAGACCCTATCATCATGCGCGTAAGCACCGATCATAGATCGATCAAGTCCAACTTCCCTCGGTTCGATAGCCGGCACAAGCTGGATGTCGGCAGAAAAGAAGTCTTCTTCAACAAGTCCGTACTTTTCATACAACAGATTAAGGAACATCAGCTTCACTGGATTCTCAAAGTCTTTGACGTCCGTTATAGGAATAGATCCGGACATGGCATTGAGATCCTTTCCTTGAAAGACCTTTCTGAAATCGCCTTCCCTGTTGTCCAAATGAGGGAGAAGATCGGAAATCACGAATACAGGATCATCGCTGCTCATTCCAATAGAGACATCAACAGATTCTCCATTGCTCTTGACTACCGTACCTACGAAGGCCAAAGGTATGTTTAGCCACTGATACTTCTTGACTCCTCCGTAGTAATGTGTCTTGAGCATTGCAAGCTCCGAATCTTCTACAAGAGGACTCGGCTTGAGATCCAATCTGGGGGCATCGAGGTGAGCTGCAATCATGTCGATACCGTCCTTGAGGTCTTCACCGATGACTGCTGCTATTAGCGCCTTGCCGCCTTTGGTTATGAATACGCGGTCACCCTTTTTAACGCCGCTTTCCTCGAATGAAGAGAGGGGTTTGAAACCATTTTTCTGGAGAAGGTCCACAAGATGTCTGACAGCCAGACGTTCTGTTACAGATTTGCCAATGAAGTTCATATAATCTTTTGAATAGGCAAAGACCGCATCTCTGTCGAGCGTAAACCAGGCGTTCTTCTTCTTCAAAGTAAGCTTTTCACCGAGCTTCTTGACTTCTTCGTTTTTCAATACTTCACCTCCATGAAAGTCTGTTTCGTTCCAACGTCTTTAATTTTATCGGATTTGCTTGTTTTTTTCGACCTGCATTGATTTGCTTCTCTTACACAGGTCGAGCTCCTGCGTTTCGCCATTTTCATTTTATGATTCGCATGTAAAAAGAATTTGCAGTCTATAATGGATTGATATGATTAATCTCGATTAATTAGTATAATTAACTTGCGAAGTTGAACCCTGTTCGCTTCTCCATCGTCATATAGAACAGATTAGGGTGGTATGGTTGGACGAAAAGAAGCTACTAGACGGACTGAAGAAGAAGAAAGTTTGGGCATACGAAGTCTTGTATGATGACTACGCCCCGAGATTGGGTAGTGTTATCAAATCGTATCTTGGATATGATGATGTAGAAGATGTTATCCAGGAAGTCTTTATAAAAGTCTTCAAGAACGTCAAGAAGTTCCGTGGAGACGCCAAACTATCGACTTGGTTATACAGGATTGCGGTGAATGTTTGCAAAGACACATTGGCCAAGAGAAAACGGAACAACGAGTTCTTGACTGATTTCGTAGAGAGCGAAGACAAAGTAACATTTGAGCCGCCGGCAACTACGAACGTTTTTGGGGAAGTTATGGATGAGATTTCTTTTGAAGAACTCATGTTAGTGGTTGGCAAGCTTTCCGAAGATGATCGTTTGCTGATTAAGTTGAGAGACATAGATGACCTGTCGTACGAGGAGATCGCCGATATACTTGAAAAGCCGGTCGGAACGGTGAAAAGCAGGTTACACTATGCAAGAAAGCGACTCAAGGAGATGCTCGAGGAGGTAGGTTACATTGGATGAACTGAGATTTGTCCGCATTTTGGATCGCGAGATCCCTTTAGAGGAAATGAGGGTTGATGAGAAGAAGGAAATTAGGAGTTATGTGAAGGTGATTGGAGCTCTTAAGGAAAGCTGCTCTTACAGACCTTCTGATGAGCTTAAGAAGAGGACTGTTGGCAAGATCAAGAAGCTAAAGAGCAGACCCTACAAGATGCTCGGAACTGTGGCCGCATGTCTAGTTCTTGGTCTGTTTTCAGTATCATTCTTCACTGGCAATACGATTCTAATCAAGAAAAAGGGCGATCTCTATCAACTTGCAAACGTTCTTGGTTACAGTTCGACTCTGAACGAGAGACTCAGGGTTAATTTGACTGTTTTCTCGCATGCTGATTCACAGATGAATGATATTGTGGTCATGGAGAAAGAGATGGAGCGTTCTCTGGGCTTCCTGAATGAATCGTCTGTGAACAATGACTTTGAGATCTCCGGAATCAACACAACTTATTGATCTATACGCGCTCTAAGACACAAAAGGAGTGAAATCGCCGTGAAAAAGCTGTCCGTACTCGTTGTCCTATTGCTTACTGTCGGGCTGGCGGTTGGAAAGGATGCTGTTGAAGAGTTAACGACGCTTGTTAATGCACTCAAGAACTCTTCGTATGAAGTAGACAGATACGTACAAGAGAGCGGAATAGTTACTACTGCGAAGAACGAGCGAGTAATAAAATCTGGTCCGTACAAGCTGGTCACTTCTTACTCGACAACGAAGGGTGAGTTTGGTTGGGTTAGGAATAGCTCGGGCCATTATGCCATTTTCCGAACGCGAAGCGTTGCCTTTGAGCCGATAACAAAGATAAAGGATTTCGAAGACAATTTCGTGGATCTAGTGAATAGCAAATCTTATACGATCAATCTCTTTCTTGATTTGCCAAGCGGCAGAAAGATTACGATTTCCTCGGGTGATCTCTCATTTGATGTTACTTATGACGATAACTATAGACTTCTTAAGCTCGTCAAGTCTTATCCATTTCATTCGATTAGTGCAAGTTATAGAAACTACTCAGAGATGTCTCATGAAGCTCTGACCAAGCTTTCAAATGCTACCGACGGCATGATTATTGTTCGTCCGCCGGTCTATTTTTCTGAAGCTATGCTCGAAAGGCATTTCGCATGGTCTTCAATGGATTTCGCAACTGATGGTAAGACCTATCTGTACACACTTCTCATGTACTCTCCGGAATTCGGACGAATGGTCCTGTACTTCTCTTTCAATTCTGAGCCTGATTACCTTCAGAAGTTCTCTGCTCAGATGGCGGAAGCAAACGGATTCAGCTATGCAATTGAGAAACTTTCGGCCTCTTCAGCGGTTAGTCTTCTTGGGATGGCGGATACTAAAACCCTGAAGGCTCTTCTTGAAGACCTCTATTGATTGAAGCTGCCTTCTAGAAGCAAGTCTTATTGAGGTTTTCATAAATCTTTTTCTAAATTGAATGAATTTTGTTGTATAATCAATCAAACCTTTTTTGGAGGCTATGGAATTATGGACATCAAGGAGACGATAGCTCTTCTCAAGAGCAGGGGCTACAGGATTACTCCTCAGAGAGTTGCGATAATCCGGATTCTCAGAGATCATGAAGGTCATCCGGGAGCTGAGGAAGTTTTTAGATCTGCTTTAGAACTTTATCCAAATATCTCAATGGCTACAGTCTATAACGTAATGGAAGTTCTTGAAAAGGAAGGAATTATTAGGGCTATTGCTGTAACTAAGACTTCCAGGCGATACGATCCTAATCTCAAGCCTCATAGTCACTTCATATGCAATACCTGCGGTAGAGTCTTCGACATCCCAATCAAATACTTTGAAGCTTGCATGAGAAGACTTCCTCCTGAACTGAACGATTTCGAGGTGAAGTCGCTCGAGGTCATCTACAAGGGCTCTTGTTCAGACTGCAAGACAAGATAACGATAACTTCAAACGCTTCTTGGGGGTGCAATAATGAAAGGACTAGACATTAATCTGGAAGAAGTCCTCACTAGAGTGATGAAAATATCTGATTTAAACTCACTTCAGGAAGAGAAATCCAGGCTCGTCGGGAAGCAGGGTTTGATAACCTCGCTTATGAAGAAGTTGAAAGAGATTCCTCCTGAGAAGAGAAGAGAGTTTGGAAAGACGGTCAACGAGTATAAGAATGCGATTGAAGAGGCTCTGAGTACTCGCAGAAACGAACTTGAAGAAACGGCCAGGATAGAACGAGAGAAATCCGAGAGGCTCGATTACACAATTCCGGGCAAGAAGAGGGATATAGGTTCTCTACACTTGATCAGCCAGACAATGGAAGAGGTCCAGAGTATCTGGGTAAGCATGGGTTTCGAGGTAACGACGGGTCCGGAGATTGAGACAACCTACTACAACTTCGAGGCTTTGAACACTCCTGAGTGGCACCCCGCAAGAGACATGCAGGATACTTTCTATCTTGAAGACGGCAGACTCCTCAGAACGCATACTTCTCCCGTTCAGATAAGGACAATGGAGTCAAGAAACCCGCCTCTCGCGATATTCGCGCCTGGGACCTGCTATAGAAAGGACACTCCCGACGCTACTCATCTTCCTATGTTCCATCAGTTTGAGATCCTGTTCGTGGATAAGGGAGTATCGGTCAGCCATTTGAAGGGCTCGCTAGACCATTTTGTCAAGAGGCTCTTTGGCGATAACAGGAAGATCAGATTACGTCCCAGCTTCTTCCCGTTTACGGAGCCGAGCTTTGAAGTCGATGTGAGTTGCGGGATCTGCAACGGAGAAGGCTGCAGAAGTTGTGGAGGCAGTGGATGGCTAGAGATCCTTGGAGCAGGCATGGTACATCCGAACGTATTTAAGAGCGTAGGATACGATCCTGAAGTCTGGAGTGGTTTTGCTGCCGGAACGGGTCTTGAGAGAATTGCGATGCTGAAGTACGATCTTGAAGACATCAGGGACCTTCTTCGGAACGATAGACGCTTCCTTAGGGGTTACAGGAGGGCTGTAATATGAGACTGTATCTCGAATGGCTTGGTGACTTCATTGATATAAGCGACAAATCCCCTGAGGAACTCGGCAATAGCTTATCGCTGAGCGGTACTGAAGTTGCAGGTGTTGAGTATCCCTGGAGTTATGTCGAGGGAGCATTGGTGGGAAGGATTGTTTCAACAGGTATTCACCCTGAGAGTGAAAGGCTTCAAATAACCGAGATTGACATCGGTGCTCGTAAGATAACTGTGGTTACAGCAGACTTGACTGTCAAGAAAGGCGAAACAGTCGCCGTGTTGCCTGAAGGCTCCTCTCTTTCAGGAATGAAGATCGAGAAAAAGGAGTTCCTTGGAGTTGAATCGGAAGGAATGTTTCTTTCTCTTGAGGAGTTAGGTCTGGAGGACAAATCACTTACTATATTGAGACTTGAAGAAGGTCGACCGGGGGATTCCGTGGTTGAACTGCTTGGGCTCGACTCGCCGGTGGTCGAAGTGGAATTGACGGCCAACCGGGGAGACTGTCTCTCTGTCGTTGGATTGGCGAGAGAACTAGGTGCGATCTTTGAAAAGAAGATCACGAGACCTGAAGTGGATGAGTCGATTCAGACCGGAGATGATCCTTTTCTGAAGGTGAAGCTGAACGACAATGGCTGTATCAGATACACGGCCCTTCTGGTGGACCATGTGAAAATCGGCGAGTCTCCTCTCTGGATGAAGAAGAGACTGGTTGCGGCAGGTCTCAGGCCGATAAACAACGTAGTGGATATAACGAATTACGTGATGCTTGAGACCGGTCATCCTGTTCACGCATTCGACGTGGAGAAGATTGGATCAACCGAAATAGTTGTTCGCAAGGCAAGAAACGGAGAAAAGCTGGAACTCCTCGACGGAAAAACCGTGGAGCTTGATAACAATGATATGCTGATCACAAATGGCGAAACCCCTCTAGCCCTTGCGGGAGTTATGGGTGGTGAGGAATCGGGAGTCTATTCAACTACGAAAAGAGTTCTGCTAGAGGTTGCCGTGTTTGATCCCGTGAGAATCCGAAAGACTGCAAGGAAGCTTGGGATCTCTACAGACAGTTCGTACAGATTTGAGAGAGGTATAGACTACGAAGATTCGATTTACGTGATAAGACGACTGGCCGATCTAATGAAGCAGCTCTGTAGCGCAAACGTAGGTTCGAACATCGTCGATGCCGGAAGGGTGCCCGAGCTTCAGCATATAAAGCTAAGAGAGTCGTACGTAAGTGAGAGACTTGGAGGAGCAGTTCCGCCAGAGAAGATCGGCAGAATACTTGAAAGCCTGGAGTTTTCAGTCGAGCGCACAGATGATGGCTGGAAGGTAAAACCACCTGCTTTTCGAGCATACGACACAAAACTGGAAATTGATCTTGTTGAAGAGATCGGCAGAATCTACGGCTACGACAGGATAGTAAACGAACTGCCCAGGATTTTCCCCATCTCGGCTGGCGTACCGGAGTCTTTGAAGAGGCAGAAGAGACTTAAGGATCTGATGGTCGCAAATGGTTTCGACGAGGTTGTCACATACAGTTTCGTAAATCCCGAAGAGATTGCAAAAGTAAACAAAGGAGTCGATTGCATCGCTTTGAGGAACCCGCTGTCGATGGATATGGCTGTCTTGAGGCCATCGCTAGTCTATAATCTCTTAGCTGCGGCATCCTACAATTTCAGAAGACAGAACAGAGATATCAAGCTTTTCGAGATAGCTTCGGTTTTCAATCCACTTGAGAAGCAGTGCGAAACAACTGCGTTAGGTTTTGTGGCTACAGGAAGAGAGAATCCACAGGATTATTCCGACAAGAGGGTAATCGACTTCTTCACTATCAAGGGAATAATCGACGAGTTCTTCTCACTTTACGGTTTAACTCCTGCGTACAAGCCTTCATCAGCCCCTTGGCTCGAAAGAGGGAAAGCAGTCTCTGTAGAGATTGAGGGTGCAAGAGCGGGCTTCCTTGGTGCTGTAGATCCAGCAATAGCCGATTCTCTTTACGAAATCAAAAGCGGTGAAGTGTTTATTGCAGAACTCAACGTAACCTTAATTGAAAGCATGATGAAAGAGTTTTCCGGAGTAAAGAAAATCTCTCCATTCCCAAGAGTCTTCAGAGATCTCTCGTTCCTTGTTCCTTACTCTATAGACTATGGGCAGCTTGAAAAGCTGATAACCAATACTCTAGAAGGAACCTTTTTCAACGAAGTAAGGGTTTCCGACCTGTATGAAGGAAAAGGCATTGAACATGGATACAGGAGCATAACAGTTACTCTAGCTTTTGAATCTTTCGAAAAGACCCTTACCGACGAAGAGATAAACTCTCTAATCGAGTTGGTTTTAAAAGAGACTGAAGAGATTGGTGTGAAGCTGCGTGGATAATCTGCTTCTCAATACCTTCAGCAGGAAAATCAGAGCTTATCTTCCTGAACTATGGAGGAAGGTCTCGAAGGAAGAGTTTTCGGTTGAACGAAAGTCCGGGTACAAGGACATTGTTACCTCGGTTGATCTCGAGATAGAAGAAAATCTCAAGTCGTTTCTTCACAATCTCTTCCCGGATGCTGCGTATCTCGGAGAAGAGTCGGGACCAGATGTTAGATCCTCAACAATGTGGATAGTTGATCCTGTGGACGGCACGACAAACTTCTCGAAGTCAAATCCTCACTATTCGACACAGATTGCTCTGTACACAGAAAATCGTGTCGTATTGGCAGTTACCTATGATCACAACCGGAAGGAGACATTCCATGCAATTGAGGGTCAGGGTGCCTACTTAAACAATAAACGGATTTGGGTTAGCAAAACAAAAGAGCTTCGAGAAGCTACAAGTCATGTTGGCCTTCAGTACTCATCCGAGACGTCTTTTGAGAGAATTACGAGGAGAATTAATCGAGCGATAAAGATATGTAGAGGCGTTCGTATAACGGGAAGCGCGTGTCTTGACTTTGCCTACGTTGCAGCCGGCAGAGCAGATATATTCTGGGAAGAGAAACTCAAGGCATGGGATGTTGCCAGCGGAGTCCTGCTGGTGAAGGAAGCCGGTGGCTTCGTTGGAAGCTGTCTTAAGGAACCTCTTGACCTTCTAGATCCCAATGTTCTCGTTGCCAACAACTCTCCGGAGCTGGTTGAAGAGTTCAGGGAGAGAGTCTTGTATGATTAAGTGAGGCAGACGCCTACTGCGCGCTGCCCCGGGTACGCAATGCGCCGAAAACATCGGCGGACGCAAGGCTGCCTTCGGCAGGAGGCGAGTCCGACTTCGTCGAGAAGTGATGCTGCTGCGCAGGAAGCGATGCCCGGAGAAACGTCCGGGGAAGTGGTGCTGGCGCTTCCGCGCCAGGAGGCAAAAGAAAGAGCCAGTCACCTTCAGTGGCCAGTCCGGCTCCGCCTGGCCAGTCTTTGCTTAGCAAAGGCCAATTCCGCTTCGCGGGCTAAGAACCGCTGAACGCTGAGCGCTGATGAAAAACCACGTTGACCGTCAGCGGTTCGCCGTTCTCCGATAGTATCGGAAGATCGGTTCCGGCGCGTTGCGCCCAAGTTCTTCGTTCCAGAGCTAGGAGCTTTGTTCTTGGTTCAGAAGAAGAGCGAAAGAGACGTTGTCCGTTCGCCGTCCAGGAGCGAGGACCTGTCCTTCGAAAGAGCAGCTGCACGCTTAAGAAAAAAACCGCTGGTCGCTGGAAGAACCGCTTAACGCTGTAAGAGCCGTTCTCCGGGAAGAACATCGCGAGAAGCAATGGGCCAAAGAACATCGGCGGACGCAAGGGTGGCGAAGATCACGCCAGGTCGTAATGCATGCTTCACAGGGAAGGATTCAAAAAAGCAATCAACCTGCAGAGCCTGCCCCAAAATGCTTCTGCTTGAGGTTCCTGGTTATGATCTTCTTGCTCCTGCATTATGATCTTCACCAAGAACGAAGAACAGATACTCGCTCTGGAACGAACAACGGGTTCTCCTCGGAGAACCGTTCAACGGTCAACCAGGTTCTCTCGTTCTTTCCTACCCCCAACCCCGGTCTCTTGCTTTTTCTTACAACTTGCAACTTGGAACTTCCAACTGATGCTTTTCTTGGCAAACGGAGAACCATTCAACGGTCAGCCTGTTTCACTTTGCTCTTTCCTACCGCTGCAACCACCAACCGCGGTTTCTCAAGAATCGCTCAAGGGGTTGACCGCTTCTGTTCACCGAACCGCCCAGACCTAATACCCTATACCCGCTATTGCCGCATGCGAAATTGTTTCAGCATCACGGTCTATGTTTCCAGAGTTCATCCCTCAAACGAGAACCAATGATCTCTATCATGGACTTTCAAATGCCGGATTCTTGCCAGGGTGTGCCAAGGCATCATCGACAAAGTCCGTTGCGTCTGATTGCATAACTTTCATTTGTTTTCTGAATGACCAAGTTCTAGCTCTCGCTCTTGCTTCAGGCCAACCACCATCATCTACCCCTACCCCGCACCAGCTAACTCGTACGACGTTTAAGAGCTCTTTCCGACGCCCTGGGCCGCGCCCGCTACCAAGTACGGAACTTGCGTCACAGCGATATTCTCCTATGTTCCTCGAACATGCACAGGTCTTCTACGTAAAGAACTCCCTTTTCTGCGGCAGCCTTTGCAGCCTTTTCACTCGTTATACCCTTCTGCAGCCAAACAGCCTTTGCTCCCAGCTCTATGGCCTTCAAGGCGACTGATTCCGCCTCCTCAGAGGGTCTAAAGATGTCAACTACTTCAAGCTCTATTCCGTCGGCCACGACTGATTCAAGATCCGGGTATACTTTTAGGCCGCTGTATTCTTCCATGCTCGGATTAACAGGTATCACGCGATACCCCTTTTCAATAAGATATGTAGGAACGTAGTTAGCCGCCTTTTCCGGATTCTTTGAGAAACCCACAACAATAACTCTGTTGAGGGTCTCGAGGATTTTTTTTGCTCTCTCACGGTAATTCAAAGAACAACACCTCCAAGTATTATTAAAGCTATTCCTAGAAGAAGAGAGAACCAGAAGAACCAGTTCCCAAACCTAGTATATAGGGTGGTCGTTACCCTCGGAAGATACTGGAATTCGCCAACAACATACTCGGCCGTCAGTTCCTTCGAAGTGGGCAGTCGCTTTACAATCCTGCCATAGGGATCGATTACCGCTGAAATCCCGGTGTTGGATACCTGAATCACATATCTTCTGTTTTCTATTGCTCTGGCGATGCTTTTTGATAGATGTTGTTGAAGAGCCGTCGATATATTGAACCAACCGTCGTTTGTGGCAATGACGATCACTGTTGCACCGTTGCGAGTGAGATTTCGCGAGACATTGCTGTATAGAGAGTCGAAACAGATTTGTGCTCCTATCCTGTGCTCATCTACGGAAAAGATTGTGAATTGTTGGCCTGGATCGAAGTAGTCGAGGAACTTGAGAAAACTGAAGAGTCCAAATACTCTTGGCCATGGGAGAAACTCAACAAAGGGAGTGAGCTGGACTTTAGCGTAGAATTCATCTGAGAAGCCCTCTCCATCTACAAACCTAACCTGATTGTAGTTGTTATCGTTGTATGTGGGAAATCCCACCAAAATCCTTAAGTTGCGTTCGCTTGCAATCTGTTGAAGCTGCGAGCCGGTTGAATTACTTCTTATATCGCTCATGAAAGTTGCTTCCGGCAAGATTACTACGGAACCTTCGGGAATTTCTCTCAGCGCTCTCGAGACCACTCTCAAGGTCTCGTCGGGAGGCTGGTAATACTTCATGTGCATGGAGATATTTGTTTGAAGCGCGTAAAGTGTGCTTTCATATTTATCGGAAGAATGCGGAATAGGCACAAAACTACTCATCGCGGCATTCGCAAGAGCCACGAAAGCGACAGAAATGACAATCAATAAGGCTCTGTCTCTTGTGCGTTCCATGAAGAGATGAGACAAGTAGTGGTTGACAAAGACTATTATGAAGACAAGGAGTAGCGGTCCACCAACCGCAAGAAGCTGAGCTATTCCCAGCTGTTCGTTTAGAAGAGCGTCAGATAGCCTTCCGTTCGTGAATCCGAGTGGGCCTATCTCCCTGAGATGCTCTGTGACTGTGAAAAACGATGCGGCAAATAGGCTGAGAAGTACAGGATACCTTTCGAAGAACCTTTGATACAACCCGTAGATGAAACCGAAAGCAAGGAAGGGAACTGCGATTACTACACCCATCAGGAAATATACTACTATTCCGATGAAGTTCGGGAATGAGTTCAAGACTTCCGGAACATTCACGGTTAGGACAGGTAGTTCCCAGTAGTGGGTTATGAGCAGATAGACGAAACCCCAGACAAAGGCCTTCAAAGCTCCCTTCAGCGGAGTTACTTCCTTCATGGAGATGAAGAACGGGATAAGTGCAACCCAAATCAAGTAACCCCAAAGCATGCCGGGCATCGAAAGCGCAGTAAGGACTGCTGAAAGGAGAACTAAGGCCACTATCGCTCACCCCTGGTTGCCAGGATTCTCTCTATTGCCTCTGCCACACCACCGTTATCGTTATCTCTTTCAGTCACCAGTTTTGCGTACCGCTTCACCTCGTCCGGTCCATTTGCCATTACCACGGGTAATTCGGCCTTCTTCAGTATCTCAACATCATTGAAATTGTCGCCAATATATGCGACGCTTCTCCAGCTCAGCCCAAGATATTCCAGTATATGTATCAGGCCATTTTCCTTTCCCACACCTGGTCCGAAAAACTCGTAGAAGGCGTGCTCTTCAACATTGTCGTTCTTGATAACGGTTACGTTCTCGAGGTGAGAATTCGATTCATTGAGAAGCTCCTGAATTCTGTCTTCTTTGCCTTCAAGAGCGATTTCAGGAATACCTTCATCCTTGATCCGCATTAGCGGATTATCTTCAAACATCATCCTATATCTGTTGTTACTGTAGTATCCTCTGTATGGAGAATCTGAAGGTTTGGTGGTGGAAATATCCGGAAGTCTGAAGAAATCGAAGAAGACAAGAGCGTTAAGGGATTTCTCCAAAGCCTTTTTGAACAGGAATCTTGCTTTGTCCGCTTCAAGAAGTGATTTTGAAATTACTTCAGTATTCTCTCCGTGACCGTACGTCACTAGAGCGCCATTCTGATAAGAAATGGGTACGTCTATGCCAAGTTGCTCGGCGTATTTGTGGCCCGAAACATAGCTTCTTCCGGTGGATATGGAGACTGCTACACCCATATCCAGAGCTCGTCTTATCGCATACTCGTTTTCAAGTGGGATCTTCTTCTCGCTGTCGAGGAGAGTACCATCCAGATCAATCACAATGAGCCGAATCATCTTTCAACCTCCAACAATCTACTACCTGAAATGTCTCTAATCTGTTGTTTCTGGACTTCACCCACTCAACTTCTATGGGGAAAGCAAACTCCGGAGCCAGTCTCCCGTTTAATACCCATCTTCTTGCCTCTCTGCTATTATAGAGCCCTGGATTGGCCGAAATCTTGAGGACTGAAGGTCCTTCTACCCATCTTACTTCATCAATCACGTCTATCTCCAGAAGTGAGCTCTTGATTCTCTCCCTTATTTCTATTGGGGGAAGTGGACAGACGTTAATTAAAGCGATGTTTCTTGACAGGGGACCGATCACTTTTACGTTAGCAAGAGAGTGAGTGAAATCCTCGAGCTGATCAAGTAGAACTTCATTCGCAATAGCAACCGAGTATCCGTGATAAGCCGGGTTCGCCATAATCTTCAGGAGATGCTTCAGCTTGCAGCCTTCCCTAACGGGCGCTTCTCCAATCTTTGGCACTTCGATACCAAGGTAGCTCAGCGCATTCTCTATCTGTTTCTTTGTCCATTTCCTCAAGGGAGCGTAGAATCCATCCTTGATGACGATCCCTGTCTTTCCCCAGGTGTCTGATTGGTTGGCACCCGTCGCTACAAGACCCAAAACTCCGGATCTTATCGCCGGTAGCTTCGCAAGTCTAGTGCATCTATTGCACGAAGGACCGTCCTTCCAGACCCTTTCTTGAGCTTCGTATCCCGGCGTGAATTCCAGTCTGAGCCTCATTTTGTCTGCAAGGGAAGCTACTATTTCAAGACCTCTGCTATATGAATATGGTCCAAAACATACGTTTACAAGCTTCACCCTTTCCCGTCCAAGAGCCCTCGAAGCCAGCACAGCCACAAGAGTAGAATCCAAACCCCCTGAAAACGCAACTGTAAGCCTGCCGCTTTCAGTGAGATCTCTTATTTCGTCTATAGTCTTGTTTACTAGTAATTCGATTTGCTCACTCATCTGTTCAAGTATAACGCAAAGAAGGCGGCAAGTGCCGCCTTCTTGTTAACCAGAAGCTATCTCAGGAGCTCTCTTTTCTTCTTCACAAGGAAGGATGCTACGTGAATGCCTTTTGTTCCGCGTCCGAATCCGGCATCCATTCCACAGGAAACGGCCAGATCATTTGTAATCTGGGTTCCACCCGAAATGAAGATCAATCTGTCTCGTACGCCCTTTTCTATAGCGAGCTGAGAAATCTTCGTCAAATTGCTTACGTGGACTTCGTTGTGAGTGATAATCGTGGAGATAAGAACTGCTTCGGCACCGGTTTCTATGGCCGCATCAATGAACTTCTCCGGAGGAACACTTGTACCGAGGTAGGTGTACTTGAAGCCGAACTTCTCAATTCCTCCGTGCTTAATATCTAGGATCTCCCTTATTCCAACCGAATGTTCGTCGTTGCCGACCGTCCCGGCCACCACCCTCATTGGATGTCCTTCGACGAAGGAAACGATCTCTTCTTCGGTTAATAGATCAGGCTTCTCAGGTAGTTTTAGTGAGTCTCTCTCTATCTTGAACGGGACCTTTGCTTTTAGCTCAAGATAAGTCCCCTCAATCGGATGGAGGATGGTCTTGCTTATGACTGCTGCTTCTACAAAGCCCATCCTCTTCGCAATCTCAAGAGCTGCGGCCTCGGCATGATCGGGGTCATCGGGGATGGTCAAATCTAGCTGAACCCAACCGTCGCCCCACCATTCAACCTCGGGAGATATCAGACCTTTCTCCCTGTCTTCCAGTTGCTGAGCGATTCTAAGATTAACGTTATCGGATTCATCGAGTTCGTCTATGTACTTTATCTTTGATCTGTCATGCAGGGTGCAACCACCTATGAGTTCATCGGGCGATTTGATTCCCTCAGGGAGATTGTTGTATCCGAAGTGCTCACATACGGGGGCAAAGTATTCAGCATCCCTAGGAACAACGGTGCCGGCACCGATCCCACCGTCTTTCGGTCTCGCAATGCCGTCGCCATTGCGCTCGGGGTACTGTCCGTTATCAACAAAAAAGCCCCTCTCGGCAGCTTCAAAGTATCCGCCTGCTTCCAGTATCTCTTCCATCATTAGGATGGCGCGCATCTTCAGCTCTCTAATCTTTGGCCTCACAACCTCTTCGTTGATCTGGAGTAGGTCTTTGATTCCATCCAGAGCCAAGAGAGCATGTTTTGCGGTTTCGATGCCCCTTATGGAGTTGACATGCCACGGAACATTTCGACCTTCATCGGGAGTTATGGTGGACTGGATGTCTGCTTTGGTTAGTCTCGAAACCAGAGTGTCTAGGACATGAATTCTTGTTGCATCCATCAAGTCTGATTCGATGTATCTGGTATTCATCTGAGCCCTAAATCTGTAATCTTTGAATAGTTCTCTCAGAGTTATTGCGTAGATAAAGTTGAGTTTGAACTCCGGGGCGGGAGAGACAACAGGGGGAACCGTTGAGAGAGCGATCAAATCTTTCTTCATCCCCACCTTTACAGAGAAAGCGCAGTTAATTGCATGCTGTACGAGGAGTTCGGGCATGACTTTCCATGCTCTCTTGGCAGAGGCATTCGCGTTGTGGGCGCCATCTATTTGAAGCATATCAACGCTTGCCATGATTTTCTTGGCAGCTGCCGCATCGACAAAGGATCTCACAGGATTGATTCCTCTGTAAAGAACGTTGTACTGAGGGTCCTGATGAGCGCCGTTGACACCTTCCTCTGCGAAGAGAACAGCGATTTCAGGTCCTGCCACTCCACTAATATAAGAATGGAAGTTTATCGGTCTTGCAACTTCTTCTTCAATGGCGTCCAAAGCTTTTCGAGTAGCTCTAAGCTGTTTTCGTGTGATAGGAATGCCTCCTATCCCTTCGGGTGTTCCTTCGATCAGACCGTCAATATGACTCTGGCCTAGTGTCCTTATAACCATGATATGGTCGGCACCATGCCAGGCAGCCATTCTCATTCTTCTGATGTCATCTTCAAATCTGCCGGAGGCAATCTCGGAGGTAATGACCGGATCGGGTTGCGGATCAATGTTCTCAAAATAGTGCGAGGCCGGTAGTCCTATGCTGTTCTTCAACGGTTCGGAAATCTGATCATATTGGAAACCATCGACTCTCGTTCCTTTGGGCAGTTTCTTTCTCCATGTCCAGCCCTTTCTTCTCGGAGCATAATGCTGCAGATCCTTAAGAATCTCCTCGACCTTCAGCTTTTCGTTAACGGGCAGCACTTTCCCCACCTCCTCTGAAGAAGGTGACAAGTTCTTCCCAGCCCTTTCCTGTTGCAAGATCTTCCACAGCTTTCTCTAAAGGTTGTGATGTCTTCTTGGCGTATGAAAGGACAAGATTCCCGGCACCCTTGCCAAGGAGACCGAATTCAACGGCCTTAGCGACGATAGCCCCGGCCTGAAAACTGTCCAGCCCCATCCGCAAAAGTACTGAACGCTCGATCGAAGGACTCGTGTTTCCTTCTGCTAGTTCTATCAGCGGCTCGACGATCTTGTCCGCAAGCTCCCAGAACCTACTGTCTAGATCCTCGTCTGAAAGGTTCTGCAGGTGCAGGCTTCGCTTTTCAAAATCATCAGTTCTCTGAATCGACATTAGCACTTACCTCCTTAACCAATTCCTTGACTTTAGCTACATCAGTCTTGAGCTCTTCGGATAAGTATTCGTAATCGCTCTCGATCAATGTAACCTCCCGTCTAATCAGTTGTTTTATATAGGATCTCCTTAAGTCTGTCATGTTCACTTCTTTGTATGCAATCTGAGAGTGGCTCTCAGGGATAGATATTGTCTTGCCCGGAGCATCCAGGGCTAAAGGGTCTCCCCTCACAATCTCTATCCCGTTTTCTCTAGCAAAGGTCAATTGTGCGCTGGGTAGCTTACCTGCACCTGTATATTCGGTTTCCTGGACTACTATTGTTTTGTCTTCGGGTAGTTCTCTGGCAAGAGCTATAGCTGCTGTCAGACTCGTGTTACCTGCCGGACCTCGCTGAAGGCCCTCAAGTCTCGCAAGCATTTCAGTAACATAAAATACTTCTCCTTGCGTAACGAGAAGATACCTGTCCATGTATCTCAAGGCTCTTGCAGCATTCCTTGGAACATCTGATCTATCCGGGAGAACAGCAAATGGTATTCCAAATCCAGTATGACCGGTGGTAAAGGATTTCCTGTTGAAGTCTCTATTGCTCGCCATGTGAAGACCGGAAAGATCGACGCTGACTCCAATGACTTGTGTTTCCTTTGCGCCTGCCTTTCTAAGACCTCTGGCCGTTCCCGTGAGATTGCCTCCCCCGGCGTGTGTAGCGAGGACGTAATCAGGATTCATTCCGATCATTCTATTTGACTGTTCCACAATCTCATATCCCAAAGACTCGATGCCCGCAATCGCATAAGGTGTATAGAGGGATGCATTGAAGAACCCAGTTTCCTCAAGAAGAAGGAGGAAGTAGTAGAAGAGCTCCGGACCGACCGTAAGCTGGGCTACTTCTGCTCCGTAAGCTTCACAGGCGCGAGCCTTCTCCAGAATCTCAGGTTGACCTTTCCCTTTGCTGTCATAACACTCCTGAACAACGATGCACTTCAAAGCCCTTTTCATAGATTGAGAGGCAACGGCAGCTCCGTAGTTTCCACTGGTCGCGGCGATTACGCCTTTGTAACCGAGCTCCTTTGCCCTTGCAACACTCACTGATGCACGCCTGTCCTTGAAGCTTCCTGAAGGGTTAGTCGCCTCGTCTTTCAGGAAAATTCTGGCGCCCTTGCCCGGTTCACTGATTGTTCTTACGAGTCTCGTGATATTCTTGAGCTCAATCAGAGGGGTATCCCCAACTCCGGTTTCTGACTGAATTTTTCTGATCTCCTCAATAGGGTACGAAGTATCTCTCATGAGCGCTTCGTAGTCAAAGGCAATCCCTTCGAGTTCGTATTTGTCGTAATCAACTCCAACAGATGCCTTCATTATCTCTTTTCTTCTCGCCATTACTGATTCGTATGATCTATTCTGCATCGCTATCGCCACCAGTAAGCCATCGAGTTAGTTCAATTCCGGCCTCAGAGAGTTCGGGAATATTGTCTCCGAAGTTGTGTTCATGCGTGGGCTCGACGCATTCAAGTTTTCCGTGAACTCTTCTCCCCGAGGCGGTTTCTACAGTGACCATTTCGCCGACTTCGGCCTTCTCTTCAATGAGAAAGCCCCTGATTCTCAGTTCAAGAGGGACGTTCTTCGTGTCCTCGGGAACGGAGGGAGCTCTCTCGCCAATATCGAGGAGGATCTGGTGTATCTGGACCCACTGCCCCTTGATTGCACTCATAGTTACATCTCCCTGATCTCGTCGATCAAGCACCTCGGTACAGGCAACTCACTCATTTCAATCAGTCCGGGAGTCGCCTCAATTACTGCGGGAATCATGTTTGTAGCAAGGGCTATAGTCCCCTTTCCGCCGGGAATCTCGGGTTTTACTGAAAGGTGAATCTCCGGGTCGCCGAAAATATCTATGTAGTCGCCAGTGTCGACCCCTTCGATTTCCGGAAGGATCTGCTGGGGATGAATAAGCTCTATCACTAGTCTGTCACCACAATAACCCCGGCCTATATGTCTGCAGCCGGCCACCATACCGGGCATTACGTGTGCAACATCAGTCTTCCTCTCTGTTCTTGATATGATTGGCTCACGAGTCTCTTCAACTCTATCGATGTTCCACCCTAAAGCATTTCCAATCATTGCGATTGACTGCTGGAAGCCTATGTGTCCTACTATCTCTCCCGACTCAATTCCCTTCTTGAATTCCTCAGGTGAAGTGCCTACTCCTTGGGTTTTCATCACAGTCTTTCCGAAGGGAGAAAGATCGTTGATCCTTCTTGCTTCTATCCTCTCGACCTTTAGACATGCACCTGTCATAGCGATTATCAATAGGTCAAGCACGAACCCTGGATTTATTCCCGTACCAAGAATAGATACTCCATAACGCCAGGCGATGTTCTCGAGGACTTCGGATTCCTCTGGATGCGAAGCGAATGGGAAGGCCATCTCTTCGGCTATCGTAAGAATATCCACGTGGTGTTTTGCAGCCATCTCTATTTTGGGAAGTACTTCTTCTACAAAGGAGTTCGTAGCTATTACAACTATGTCTGGTCTCGTTTCGGCAATTGCCTCGCCCACATCCGAATAGATCAACCTACCTGTCTTCTTGCCGTCGAGATATTCTCCAAGATCCTTTCCGATCTTTTCTGAATCCTTTTCAACGGCTCCAACCAGTCTTAGTTCTTCTTTCTTGGCAACATTACGGGCCACTCCGCTTCCCATTGAGCCAAGGCCCCAAACTAATACTCTGTACGCCATAAAGAAACCTCCTATCCGAATTTGTAATTATCCGATTCAATACTATCATCGGCGAGATGGGGAGGCTATTTGCGCATTATGCGACTATTCGCGATAAAAGACGACTATTCACGACTTCTGTGAGTATGTTTGAGTATGCGTAAGTATGGATCGAGAAGAGGAAGTCTGGCTAGTACTCTATGGCAACTCTTTTTATCTCCTCAAGGGAAGTGACTCCGTCGATCACCTTCTGCACCCCATCGTTGTAAAGCGTTCGCATTCCAGCCTTCACGGCAGCTTGAGCAAGCTCTCTCTCTGAAGCGTTCTGACCAATCATCTGACGAAGATTGTTGTCAACAACTAGGATTTCGCTAATACTGGTTCTACCCCTATAACCCATTCCCCGGCACTCGGGGCAGCCATTTCCAGGAATGTACTCGCTGAAGTCATTTCTATCGGGGTAAAAGGTTGAGGCCATCTTTCTTAGTTCTTCTCTCACTGGTATTTTGACCTTACAGTTGTTACAGAGCTTTCTTACCAATCGCTGCCCCATAACTCCGATCAATGAAGTGCCAAGTAGGAAGGGATCAACCCCCATGTTGACAAGTCGAGCAACCGCGCCTGCAGCACTGTTGGTATGGATTGTCGAGAAAACAAGATGTCCAGTTAGCGATGCCTCAATCGCCAGCTGTGCAGTCTCTCTGTCTCTGATCTCGCCGACCATTATTATGTCAGGGTCCTGACGCAGGAAAGATCGCAGGTATCTCGCAAAAGTCAATCCGATGTCCGTGTTCACCTGGCACTGAGAAATACCTTCAATAGTATATTCAACAGGGTCTTCTGCCGTAAGCACGTTAACCTTCTCCGAGGTTACTTGGTTTAGGACCGCTACCAGAGTAGTGGACTTTCCGCTTCCCGTAGGACCAGATACCAGTATGATACCGTACGGAGCGTTGATTATGCTTTCGAAACGCTCTCTGTTGTGGTCTGAAAGACCGAGATCTTCAAGCTTCTTCTTCGCATTTGATACCCTGAGGATTCTCATAACAACTTTCTCGCCGAAAATCGTTGGCATTGTCGAAACTCTCATGTCGAACTGCTCATTGCCTCTCCTAATATAGAACTTTCCATCCTGAGGCATTCTCTTCTCTGAAATATCCAGCTTACACATGACTTTGATTCTCGACACTACAGAATTATGAGCTTTGCGCGGATAGCTCAGGACCTTTCTCAGAACGCCGTCGACTCTCAGTCTGGCAACGGCCATTTTCTCGTAGGGCTCCAGATGGACGTCACTGGCATCGCTTCTTATGCCGTTGTCCAGAAGTGAGTTTATGAACTTCGCGACGGGAGTATCATCGGTTTCGTCCTGTCTGTCATCTTCAAGATCAATTTCCGTGTGCTGTTCTATGCTGAAAGTATTGTCTATTATCTCGCTGGAGGCAGACTCGTCATACGAAGATTTGTAGAGAGCATCGAACATTGGTGGAGGTACAAGGAGCGTACTAATCTTGTTTCCTGTGAGGAAGGAGAGCTCTCTGTCTATCTGAGGAACCCTAAGAACTTCAGTAGTTACCACCTTAAGGATCCCTTTTTCGTGATCAAACTCTATAGGGATTACACTAAGCCTGTCTGCAACAGGCTTAGGAATCATTCTTAGGACATCGGGAGTAACGATATTAGGCAAATCTTCGAGCACCTTAAGCCCGTATTGCTTTGAGAGTGAATCGTATATGTCGTCCCAGGAGATTACGCCCATACCAACAAGAACTTCACCGAGCGGCTTCCCGACTTTTTTCTGTAGAGTTACGGCCTGCTGGAGAGCATCTTCACTTAGGAGTCCCTGATCTATGAGAAGCTCTCCGAGTCTTTTATAGACTCTCAACGATCACTCCTCCTCGTTTATATCCAGTCCGAATCGGTAAATCGCGGGGATGTCGGAAGCATCACCCATGAGTTCGCCCTCGTCTAGTTCAAGACCCGCTGCAATCAAAGTTATGTCAAGTTCATCATCGTTCATATCCGGGTCGACAATGAGCCCAAGCTTCACGTCTGCGTCTTCGCTGCAGTTCTGTCTCACAATTGCAGCCGCAATATTCATCTCTCTCAAGGTTATGTTCTTCGCCGAAACATTTAGAATTATCCCCGTCGCGTTGTCGATGGGCTTTTCCAACAGTCGGCTTTCAAGAGCTCTTCGAGCTGCTTCTTCTGCACGCCTTTCGCCTGAGCCCACGCCAATTCCCAGCATCGCCGTTCCGGCATTTCTCAAAACCGACTCGACATCGGCAAAGTCCAGGTTAATGTATCCCCGTTTCGTAATCAGTTCCGAGATTCCCTTTATTCCATGATGGAGCGTCTCGTCGGCCTTGGCGAAGGCATCGACTATTGAGGTGTTCGGCGGCAGTTCTTGAAGAAGCTTGTTGTTCGAGATTCTGATGAGAGTATCCACTGAGTTCTTAAGCCTTCTCAAGCCTTCGTTGGCAGTCTTTAATCTCGTATTACCTTCGAAGAAGAAGGGGGTTGTGACCACTGCAACGGTAAGGATTCCCATTTCCCTTGCAATCGAAGCTACTATTGGTGCTGCGCCCGTTCCGGTGCCACCGCCCATTCCTGCAGTGATAAACAGCAGATCGGTGTCTTCAAGAAAGGTCCCGATTTCGTCAACCGATTCCTCTGCCGCTCTCTCACCGACATTTGGGTTACCGCCGGCTCCCAGGCCTCTAGTCAGTTCAGTTCCAAGCTGAATCTTAAGATCGGCCTTATTGCTTTCAAGAACCTGAATATCTGTATTTGCCGCGATGAAGGTGACGCCGTGGATTCCTTCGGATATCATTCTGTTTACGGCGTTACCGCCTGCTCCACCAACACCAATGACTTTTATGGATGGCAATCTGATTTCAGCATTCTTCTTTCCTGTGTCAATCTCAAAGCTCATCATCTTCACCTCCAAAGAAGAGGGATTTTATAAACGATCCAAAATCTTTCTTGGGTCTTTCAACCACGCTTTCTACGGCTTCTCCCTGGACTTCCTCGGGGGAAACAAGATTGCCTAAACAGGAGCTGAATACTGGGTCATTAGCAACATCATGACTGTTCTCAATTCTTTTGTTGAAACTAGTTTCATATGTACCAATTCTTACCGGCATCTTTAGAGACTCAACGCCTACATCCGTAAGACCTCTCAGCTTGGAGCCCCCACCAGTGAAAACGACTCCTCCGGGAATCCTTTCTTCGGAGTATTCCGGATTGTTTATTATGAAGAGCTGGATCTCTTTTCTGATCTTGTTCAGAAGCTCTTTCACCCTCGCATAGATAACTGTGGAGAGTCTTCTTACCGAGACATTCTTTCTAGTTCTTTCATCAAGTCCAAAGTACTCCACAACGTCTTCAGCATCAGGCGGGAACATACTGCAATGGCCGTAATTGACAAGCAATCTCTCGGCTTCATCTACCGATGTACCGAGAACCCTCGCTACATCCAGCACTATGTGTCTTATTCCAAGAGGAATTCTCGAGATGTAAACGGGAAGATTCTCCCTGTAGATTACGGTTTCGGAGAAACTGTGTCCGAGGACAACGCTAACCACACCGTGCTGCTTCTCAGTATCCGTCAATACAGCTTCAGATGCAGAAATAAGCGCTGGAGAGATGAAGAAGTCACCTCTGCCGAAGAGTTCTTCGAAGAGCCTTCTGAAGATCTCGACCGACTTGCCTTCGCTTGAAACAAAAACCATCTCGACATTCAGTTTCTTCGCGTACATCTCAACGGGATTGAAGACGACTTTATCATCATCGAGAATATACTTGCGGATATAGCTTCTGTGTATATTAGTGTTGCCCGTCTTCATCTTCTCCGCCTTGAGACGACTCATAATGCTCAAAATCGTTTGCTCTTTCACCATTACCTGTTTCTCTTCGGAGAGAATTTCTTCTATGTTCTCCGAGAATACTGAATAGTCCCCATCTGTGAAACTGATCTTGAAGTCTGCCTCAACGTCCTTCTTGCCCATCTGACCTGTTAGATCCTCAATCAGCTTCTGAATGGACTGCTTAAGAGCAACCGCATCTTTAACCTCGCCCTTGTCGAGCCCAACAGTCTTGACACTCCCATAAGCCTCAAGAGTCATCTGACCTGTCTGTTCTCTGCTTACCACCACACCCTTAAGGGTGTTCGTGCCAACATCGAGAGAAACTGTATAATCCTTCCCCCTGGCCATCAATGTCACCTCGCTCTCAACAGTTTACCATCACTCAAGAAAATATACTCGCTTCTGTCGGAGGCGTTTTCTAACTGAAGAAGAAGGTCCTTATTTGCTTCCAAGCTTTCCCAGTCAAGTACCTTCACTCTGATCCCTCTTCTGAGTAACAACACATTGTTTTCAAAATCAAAGTAAGATACCAGTGCCAGTACTCTTCTGTCAGCAAGAATGCCCTCTACCGCTCCGGCAAAAATCTCTATGTCTCTTTCGGTGGCTATATAAACTCCATTTTCTTGAAGAAAACTAACGCCGCCGATAATCGGATTACTAACAACCTCCGAAAGATCGGCATAATCAACTATAACAAAATCATCGGAGACCCAGTAATATTTGTCTCTATAACTCACCAAAAACTTTCCCGGTTTCAAAAAGACTCTTCCGCCGGAAACGTCAATGCTTCCCGGTGGGTAAATTATATCAGTTTTCCAGGTTCTTCTAAAGGCCAAAGGAAATTCAACCAGAATCTCACCGAAATTAACGATCCTGGTCAACTGCTGTACCGGTGCCGTGAAGAATGACTCCAGTACGAAATTCGCAATAGAAACCATCCAAATGGCAAAGAGAATTACCACACAAATACCGGCTCTAAGTGAAAGGCTCATACGTCAAGATTGGAAATACTCAATGCATGCCGTTCAATGAACGATCTTCTTTCCTCCACCTCGCTACCCATTAGTATTGTGAAGACTCTGTCCGCTTCCTGAGCATCTTCTATGTTTATCTGTACGAGTTTTCTGTCGCTGGGGTTCATTGTCGTCTCCCACAGCTGTTCGGGATTCATTTCGCCAAGCCCTTTGAATCTCGAGTAATTGAGTTTTCTATCGGAATGCTCCTTAATGAACGTAGTCAATTCCTCATCACTATAGAAATAGTGTTTCTGCCTGTTCAGTTCTATCTTGTAGAGCGGTGCCTGAGCGACATAGACCTTGCCGTTGGTTATTAGTGGTGTCATATATCGATAGAAGAGAGTAAGAAGAAGCGTCGTGATATGTGCACCGTCGACATCGGCATCCGTCATTATTATAATCCTTCCATACCTTAGATTCTTAATCTCGAAGTCTTCGCCCATTCCTGTACCAAGAGCGACTATGATATTGCTTATAGTCTCGCTCTTCAACATTCTGTCGAGTCCGGCCTTTTCAACGTTCAGGATCTTTCCCCTAAGCGGAAGGATCGCCTGAGTCTCTCTCGAACGGGCCATCTTGGCAGAGCCTCCGGCCGAGTCCCCTTCAACTATGAAGATCTCTGTCTCCTCTAGATCTTCCGAGATGCAATCTGCCAGCTTGCCTGGCAGAGTAGTGTTTTCAAGAGCATTCTTTCTTCGAACCATCTCTCGTGCTTTCTTCGCCGCCAATCTCGCACGTGCAGCTTCGAGAGCCTTTGTAAGTATTGCTTTCAGATCCTTCTGATTGTAGTCGAAGTGCTCCTCCAGCTTTTCTTTAACGACTTTCATAACTGCTTCGAATACCTCATCGTTTCCAAGTTTTGCCTTAGTTTGCCCTTCGAACTGCGGCTCTTTCACAAAGACACTCAGTATTGCCGAAAGACCTTCTCTCAGATCTTCGCCCTGCAGATTCTGATCCTTGTCTTTCAGTATATTGTGCTTCCTGCCGAGATCGTTCATCGTCTTTGTGAGCACCGTCTTGAATCCAGTCAGGTGAGTGCCGCCCTCAATTGTCTTGATGTTGTTTACAAATGTGAGAACATCCTCATCATACGACGTGGTATATTGCATCGCGAGCTGTATCTTGACATCGTTATAGGACCCCTCCAGGTAGATGGGATCCTTGTGAACTGACTTCTTGTTCTTGGTGATTGCCTTCACAAATTCAACGATTCCGCCTTCGAAGTGATAGCTTCTCTTTTCGCCGATTCTTCTATCTTCGAAGGAGATCCTTATTCCCCCGTTCAGATAGGCCAATTCCTTGAATCGTGCCTCAAGTATGTCAAAGTCGAAGTCAGTGACTGCGAAAACCATAGGATCGGGTTTGAAGCTGGTTACTGTACCATTTTCCTTTGCTTCGCCAACCATCTCAACGGGCGACAAAGCCTTTCCTCTTTCGTACTTCTGTCTGTATACCTTTCCGTCAACCATTACTTCTACGATCATCCATTCAGACAGAGCATTAACAACAGAAGCCCCCACTCCGTGCAGTCCCCCACTGATTTTGTATGAGTCCTTTGAAAACTTACCTCCGGCGTGGAGAGTTGTCATGACAACTTCCAGTGCACTTGTCCCGGTATCTGGATGGATATCTATTGGAATTCCTCTTCCGTTATCTCTCACTACCACGGAGCCGTCTTCCATGATAACGATGTCTATTTTATCGCAGTATCCTCCCATTGCCTCGTCAATACTGTTGTCGACTATCTCGTAAATGAGGTGATGAAGACCCGACTTTCCGGTTGACCCAATATACATGCCCGGTCTCTTCCTAACCGGATCTAATCCTTTAAGTATCTTTATGTTCTGAGCATTGTATAAATCAGACATTTAACACCTCCATGTCTATCGCCTAATTCTAAATTTAATTCTTCTGATTGCTTCTACTCCTAATGCAGAGTTCAGCTTAGTAAGAAGAGCCTTTTCCCTTAGTCTCATTTCATTGAGCCACATTCCATCATCAACACTTACAATGAGAGTCCCGTCAGTAAAATCCGTAATTGACGAGTGATTTGCTATTGGCTGACCAACGATCTCTTCCCAGTCTTTATTCAACTCAAAGACTTTTATCTTTCTGAACAGCCCCGAGCTTTTCACCAGTTCATCAAATATCTGCCCTATAGTTCGATGGCTCCACTTCATCTAATCCGCTCCAATTGCTGTCTTCTGTCATTATGTATCCCTCAAAATTGTCGAGCAGCAGTCTCGTCATTCCATCTGTAAAGTCCTCAATAAGCACTTTCTCTTCCAGTCTCCTTACTGGAACGATCCCTACGCTCGTATGACTCATGAATATCTCATCGGCACAGAACAACTCCCACGACGGGATAGGTCTCTTTTCAACTGTGATCTCCAGAGATTCACATAGACCGATTACGTTATCACGCGTTATTCCTGGAAGGACTCCCGAGCGGATATCCGGAGTAGCTACCGAACCATCGATGACCAGGAAGACATTCGAGAACGATCCTTCACAGACGTTTCCCTTTTCATTCAGTATAATCATGTCGTAATTGTCTCCGAGCAACTTTCTCGTTCTGATATTCCAGCTAGAGCCCGGCATTTTCAGCTGAGGATTCAGGATATCGCCCGAGGGCTTTGTAAACGGCGAAATGCACACCTTCACTCCGAGTTCATAGATATCCTTCGACACGGAGGGAAGCTTGCTGAAGATGACCGCTGCCCTGCTTTCCTTTCCGTAACTGAGTAGCGATATTCTGATTCTGAAATCCTCTGTCTGTACTGCCTTGTTTCTTTCAAGCCCTTCCATGATTATAGAGTTAAGCTCTTTGCAGCTGAAAGGGACTTCCAGGCCCAAAAGTTTTGCCGACTGCTTGAGCCTCTCAAAGTGCTTTCTGAATGCAAAAGGCAATCCGTTGTACGTTCGAACTACTTCGTAGACCGATTCACTGTTCATTACTCCCGGAACAAGAATACTGACCAGGGAAGAATCTTCATCGCACCACCGATCGGCAATATAGTTCAGCATCGGAACCCTCCTTGTGACTCTCGAAATTCGTTACCGTCGCATCCACAAAGCCGCTTTGTCTTCCGTTGACGATGTGAGGCACATAGTATTCATCGAAACCACGACTCGTAGAAGAGTCGGTTTTCTCTATCAGGACTTTGCTTGTCTGGCCGATATGCGTCTCGAGATACCTCTCTCTCGACTTCGCTCCAGCCTCAATTAGCTGCTGCGCTCTTACCTTCTTCACTCCAGACTCTATCTGATCTTTCATCTCTGCAGCCTCTGTTCCCGGTCTCTTTGAGAACCTAAACACATGAACCTTCAGGAAATTCACTTCTTCAATTATTCGAAGCGTCTGCATATGATCCTCGTCAAGTTCTCCAGGGAATCCCGCTATTAGATCCGTTGTGAACGCGAATCTAGGGTCTACCATTCTGGCGCTCTCAACAGCTCTAAGGTACTCGCTTATTGTGTACTTCCTTTTCATGTATTTCAGGACGTTATCAGAACCACTCTGCAACGACAGGTGCATATGTCTTGCAATTCGCGATGAACCGGCCAGTAGATCGAGGAAGCTCTTATCAATGGTATCGGGGTCGAGTGAACCGAGTCTTATTCTCCAATTCCCGTCTAAACCGTCAAGCTCGTTAAGAAGCTCCGTCAAAGACGAATCTAAGTCGACCCCGTAGTATCCGATGTTGATCCCGGTCAGGACGATTTCTTTGTAGCCTCTTCGGACCAATCCTTCGAATTCCTTCCTAACCATATCTATTGGTTTGCTGATTACGTTGCTTCCTCTTGCCAGCCTGATTCTGCAATACGAGCAGTTATTCAGACAGCCGTCTTCTATGCCGAGAAAAGCCCTCGTTCTTCCTTCAATACTCGAAGTAACGGTGAAAAAGCCTTCTTGAGGAACTCCGTCGGGTCTATCTAGCTGCCTCGCAACGTACTTGTGAATGGCCCTCTTCTCTTTAACTCCTACAACTTCATCTGCACCAAGAACCGTCAGCTCCTCGGGTGAAAGCTCGGAGTAACAGCCTACGATTATGATTTTAGAGTCCGGATTGAGTACCTTCAGCCTCCTGAAAAGCTGTCTGAGCTTTCTCTCTGCTTCGGAGGTCACAGTGCACGAGTTCAATATGAAGAGATCTGCCTGTTCCTGAGAAAAACTGACTTCAAAGTCCTTTAGTCTTTCGGCCATTGCCTGTGACTCATACTGGTTCATCTTACAGCCGAAAGTGTAGATTGAAACTGTTTTTTTCATCTATCTATCTTGCCTTGCGTTGCTGCGTGAATCAAATGAATCCTGTTTACTATGCCCATCAACTTACCGTATTCATCTACAACCGGCATCACTTTGAGACCGTTCTTGATCAGAAGATCTGCCGCATATATCACTGTGTCATCTGGTTTTATAAGTACAGGCGGTTTGACCATATGTTGCGAAACGTGATCGTCCTTTATCTTGCCGAGTCGAATGACGAACTGATGGGTGTCGGGAATGAAAGATGCAGACTGAAGAAGACTGAAGTAACTGGGCAGTGCGCTCTTGATTACATCACTTTCACTCAAGAATCCTACAACCTTGAATTCCTCATCAACAACCGGCAGCCCCGACCTATTCTGCCTCAGGCATAAGACAATGAAATCCTCTATGGTTTCATCTTCGAACATCGCCGAAACGTCTCTTATCATCGCTTCTCTAACCTTCATCTAGATCACTCCAGCTCTCGTATATCGAATGAGTCCATGTGTTCATCAATATCCTCAAGAGAGATACGTTCCTTGCTTATATACTCTGCTTCCGCAACGGCTGCAGCCATTCCTCTTTTTGCAGCCAGGAAGTAATCCTTTTCGTTTTCTATCATAGAGTTGACAACTCCACCCATGAAGGCGTCTCCAGTCCCCAAAAGATGAGATCTATCAATATGGCTCTTAGTTTTGAACAGCCACACACCGTCATTTGTTGCAATTACGTCTCCTTCAACTGCATAAGAGAGAATCGCAAGCCTGGCTCCGCGTTCTAGCATCCTTTTTGCAGCTTTCACATAATCCTTCAGATCTACCATCGTTTCTCCGAAAAGCAGCTTCCTGCTTCTCAAATCCGGGCGAGCCACAGTCACAACTCCTGCTTCTACGGCCATTTCAAAGGCGGGACCGATCCCCTCCACGAACGATACTTTTCCCGAGTTACTTACCTTCTTGCATAAGGACCTGCAGATCTCGTTGTCCACACCTCTCGGGATGCTCCCGGAGATCACAACATGTCTGACCCTGGAGAGTGCCACATCAAATCTACGAACAAACATTCTCAAGTCATCGGGCTTAACGATAGGACCCGAAGAATTGATCTCGGTTATCGTCTCGCCTACGGGGTCAACAATAGCGATATTCTCTCTTGTCTCTTCCTCAACGTGAATAAATGCGGTAGTGATGAGGTCGCTCATCAGACGCATTCTCTCTTCGACAACCTTTCCGATATACCCGCCAAGAAAACCCATGGCGATATTTCTAACTCCAAGGCCGGAGAGAATTACGGAAACGTTTATGCCCTTACCTCCTGGATCCATAACCGAATAACTGGGATTCTTCACCCTGTGAAACTCATTGATCTTGAAATTCTCAACAACTATTTCCCTGTCGAGAGCAGGGTTAAGCGTAACGGTAAGGACGTTCATGGTTCACCTCCAACGGCGAGTACTTATCGGTTGTTCAGAACGAAAATCTCGGGACTTCCTACATATGAAATTTTACCATTTTTCAGGACAATCAACAAATCAGAAATGTCTAGAAGCCTCAGAACAAACCTGGAAGAGATAATCAGAGTCGTGTTGTTTCTGGTATCTATAAGGACGTTCTTCACCTCTGAGCAGGCATCGTCATCAAGGTGATCAAGAATGTTGTCTAAAATGATCACCTCGGGGTGACGTATGAGTGTAGAAAAGACCAGCAGCGAGAGCCTTTTGAAAAGTGGTATCGTCTTGAGAGAGGTCTCTGCTTTGACGGCCAGAAGATCAAGAAGATCCAACTCGTTGAAAAGATCGAGTTCGCTCTCTTCAAAATCCTCGAATTCGAATCGCTTTCCTTTCAGGAATCTGAAGAATTCAATCAAAGTGAAGTTTGACATAGCTTCGAGGAATGTCGTATCCACGTAAGCTACTCTATTCCTTACGCTCTTTCTGTCAAGTTGGTCGATATCCGATCCAAAGAGCTTTATTGATCCCGTATATTGGACATCATCGAAGAGCTCTTCGTTGAGATGAATGAAGCTTCTCAGAATTGCCGACTTACCCGATCCCCTTGCTCCCTGTAGAAGAGCGATATTTCCCTTCGGAACTTCTAGCGAAACATTGTCGAGCATCTTCTTGCCGTCGACGATAAGAGAGAAGCCTTCCAAAGAAAGAGCAGTCTCAATCACGAGACTGCTCCTCTTTAGCGTTCCTATCGTTCAATCGACTAAGAATCTCCCTGTTGGCGAGCAAGTCGCCACTCTTAGCCTTCTTTAATAGTTCGATCTGAGAAAGAATTCTGGGACTTGTTTCAACCGGTCTTGCTTTCTTTTTTTCGGCCAAGTTTTCACGTCCCTTCATACGTGTTTTCCATTATATACACTAGACTTTTCTCTCAAGTGATACATAAATTAAGACACTGTTATTAAATGGCTAAATTAGTCGCGCTTAGACGTATTAAGCATTCCCAACAGCGCCTTGAGCTGTTTACTCCTTGAAGGGTGCCTTAGCTTTCTGAGAGCCTTTACTTCGATCTGTCGAATTCTCTCTCTGGTGACGTTGAAGAACTGACCTACCTCCTCAAGCGTTTTTGTCTTTCCATCCAGAAGACCATATCTCATCTTCAGTACCATCGCCTCTCTAGGTGAAAGCGTGTCGAGAATCTGATCTATCTGTTCCCTGAGAAGCATCTTCATTGCCGCTTCCTCCGGCTGCTCCATGGAGTCGTCGTGAATGAAGTCGCCCATTGTCGATTCTTCGTCACCACTAATTGGTGACTCAAGCGAAACCGTCTCCTTCGATGCAGCCAAGATCTCTTCGATCTTCTCCGGCGTTTTCCCGGTGAGTTTCCCCAGTTCCTCGATAGTTGGATACTCCCCGTAGTCCTGCAGGTGTTCTCGAATGACCTTGTTCAGTTTGTTGATTGTCTCAACCATATGGACTGGAACTCTAATAGTCCTTGCCTGATCGGCGATGGCCCTGGTAATCGCCTGCCTTATCCACCAGGTTGCATATGTGCTGAACTTGTATCCCTTCTTCCAGTCGAATTTCTCTACGGCTTTTATGAGCCCTATGTTTCCCTCCTGAATTAGATCCAGGAAAGTAAGGCCCCGCCCTATGTATCTCTTAGCAATAGAGACAACAAGTCTCAAGTTTGCGGTTATTAGTTCTTCCTTTGCCTTCGGCTCACCCTTTTGAGCACGGCGTGCAAGTTCTCGTTCCCTGCTTGGCGTAAGAAGAGATATCTTGCCTATCTCCTTCAAGTACATTTTTATCGGGTCTTTGAGCGAGATGTTGTCGTACATTTCAGGTGTCGTTTCCAGGATAGATACTAACTCGTCTGTGCCTTCACTCTCTATGTCACCGTCTTCCTCTACTGGTTCCTTTTCAACGATATTGATTTTGTTCTTCTCGAATTCCTCATATATCGATTCAACAAGAGTTGAGTCAAATCCCTCGTAATCAGGAGGAAAAGCGCTATCTATATCTTCGTAAGTTATAAATCCCTTCTTCTTTCCTTGCCTTAGAAGCTTCGCTATTCGCTTGTCTATCTCTTCCTTTGTAATAGGAGCATTGTTTTCGCCATTTTCTTCCGAATCTTCATCTTCAACTGCAATCTTTGCGGCAAGCGATTTGATATTCTCTTCAATCACCTTTGCACTCGTCTTCTTACTCTTTTTCTGCTTTTCCAAATTGATCGCCACCCTTCATCTTTCTATCGAGCAATCTACTGAGCTCGATCCTCCTGACCAACAAAGCTCTTCTCGCCCCCTCGTCCTTTACATTCGGCATCTTCCTGTCGATCTCGGCCATCTCTTCTTCCACTAGTTTCCTGTTTGCATACTCACCTGTCTTTTCGAGTATTCTCTGAGCCGTTTCAAAATCTATGCAACTGGATGCCAAATCGATCAACTCTCTCCCTACAATCTCGTCAACCAGGTCCAGCAACTCCTCAAGCTCCAGACCTCTTTTCATTCCTTTCAGAATCTCCTTCAAATCTCTGCTCTCTGCAATCAGCTCCAGCTGCTTCACAACCTTTGACCTGAGTGAAGGGTGTTGCAGGTAGATTCTTACATGATCTTTCAGTTTAAGAACCAGTCCTCTTCCGATTTCACTTCTTGACTGTCCGCCAAGACCTCCCTTAAGGGCCAACTCGAGTTCGCGCTCAGAGTATCCTGTCTTCTGAGAAAGCGCAGCGATAGTTGATTGAACGGTCGCCAGATTGCCAGAGTTTCTGAAATTGATCACATATGGTTTCAGATACTCAATGAGATGTTTTCGCCCCTGAGGGACCGACAAATCTAGTTTCCTCGCAAAAAACTCCACTCTAAAAGCAGGTCCAGGTATAGCTGCCGCAAGAACTTCTTGAATCGCCTTTGCACCTTCAGAGACAAATAGGTCTGCCGGGTCTTTGTGATTTCGTGAGACAACTACAGCCGTCGAAAAATCGATCTTCTCAGCAATATCTATCGATCTTAGTGTTGCTGCCTGGCCGGCATCATCCGAGTCAAGAAAGAACAGCAAATTCCGCGTGTAATTGCCCAGAATCCGTAGATGTCGCTCCGTTAAAGCCGTTCCTAGCAAACCGACGGCATTGGTAATGCCTGCCTCAAAGAGCGAGATGACGTCAAAATACCCTTCTGCTATCACCGCGTAATTCAGCTGCTTGATTGCCCCTTTTGAGCGTGAAAGGTTGAACAAAAGTCTGTTCTTCTGGAAGTATTTCGATTCAGGAGAATTCGTGTATTTCGGTCCTTGTTCGGAAACCATGATTCTTCCCCCGAATCCAACTACTCTGCCCGATTCGTTGTCAATAGGAATCAGTAGTCTGCCCGAAAACCTATCCCTCAAAGAAGACCCTCTTCCAATCAATATGCCAAACTGAACAAGGGTCTTTTCATCGACCCTACATTTTGACGGCAACGATTGCTGAAAAGTTCTTTCATCTGGGGAGTAACCCAGCTTAAACTCGTCTATTGTGGCGAGCGAAATCTTGCGTCTATCAACAAGATACTCCATTACGGCTGAGTTGCCTTCTTTCAACTCACGACTGTAAACATCTGCTAGACGAGACATTATGGATGTGTATTTGTCGTATTCCGATTCCGTCGAATCGATTTCGACGACAATCCCTGCATGATCTGCAAGCCGCTTCACGGCTTCCGAGAAGGATAGACTCTCAATCTTCTGGTAGAAAGATATTACATCACCCTTCTCTCCACAGCCGAAGCAATGAAAGAAGCCCCTTTGAGGGTGAACATAGAACGAAGGATCGTTGTCACTGTGAAATGGGCATAATCCCCTGTAAGAGCTTCCGGCCTTCTGCAGGTTCACATAGCGACCGATGAATTCGACGATGTTTATGGACTTTTTTATCTCGTCGAGTTCCTCTTTGGTGAACACTGAACCACCACCGGCAAAAAAAGGCCCATACGTTCTATGTACGGGCCGTATTCTTTAAAATGTGTTAACGCTTAGAGAACTGAGGTGCTCTTCTTGCTTTCTTGAGACCGTATTTCTTTCTTTCGACTTCCCTCGAGTCTCTCGTTAAGAGACCGTTCTGCCTGAGAAGCTTCTTGAGATCAGGGTTGAATTTGACAAGTGCTCTGGCAATTCCAAGACTTATCGCTCCAGCCTGACCTCCGAGTCCTCCGCCATTGACTCTTATGAGCATATCAAATCTACCAATCGTGTTCGTCACCACGGAAGGTTTCAAAGCGCTTCTTACCCATGCGTCATTTGCAAGGTATTCCTTGAGGTCTTTGAATTCCTTTCCGTTTATCAGAAGTTTACCGGTACCAGGTCGCAGATGTACTCTGGCGACAGAGGTCTTTCTTCTACCTGTTCCGTAATAATTCACAAAGTCAGCCATGCCTCAACCTCCTCATTTAACCAGTTCAATCAATTCGGGTTTCTGCGCAGCGTGGTCATGCTCCGGGCCAGCATATACTTTCAGCTTCTTTAGCATTTTCTCGCCCAAAGCCTTCTTTGGGAGCATTCTCTTGACTGCGAGCCTAACGACTCTTTCCGGGAACTTGTCCATCATCTGTCTTGCCGTTCGTTCCTTTATGCCTCCCGGATAGCCCGAGTATCTGTAATATATCTTCTGGTCGAGTTTCTTGCCGGTAAGCTTGACTTTGTCGGCATTTACTACAATGACAAAATCGCCGGTGTCGAGATGAGGAGTGTAGTAAGGCTTGTTCTTTCCCATAAGAACCATAGCGATCTGCCCAGCAAGTCTACCGAGTGGAACGTCAGTTGCGTCGACGACGTACCATTTCTTCTCTATTTTGTTGCCATTGTGATCAACGAGGTAACCGAGAGTCTTCTCGATTTCTCCCTTTCTTTTCGTCTGCACCTTGGAATGGGTAACTGCCCATCTGCACAAAGGTGTCTTCTGAGTTTTCATAGATGCAATCCTCCTTAACAGAACAGCTTACTCGCTGTAGACACTGACGTACTTGCGGTTGTTTTTTTCTTCGAAGTGAACCTTGCCGTCTATAAGTGCGAAGAGGGTGTGGTCTCTGCCCAGTCCAACGTTGTTTCCCGGGTGTATCTTTGTTCCCCTCTGCCTTACGATTATCGAGCCTGCCCTAACGGCTGAAGATTCACCTCTCTTAACCCCCAGATAGTTGGGATTACTGTCTCTTCCGTTCGACCTACCGGTGCCTTTCCGGGCCATTTCATTTCACCCCCGTATCGATCTTCTCAATAGAGACTTCTGTGAACCACTGCCTGTGACCGTTTACTCTGTCGAAGTTCTTTCGGGGACTAAACTTTACGACCAGCACCTTCTTGTCTCTACCGTGAGAAACAACCTTGCCTACAACTTTTGCGCCGTCCACATAAGGCTTGCCTACAATCGGTTCCTGTCCGTTGTGGACGAGAATTACTCTGTCGAAGACAATTTCGTCTCCGCTTTCCTTCCCGTTCTGCCTTTCGGTGAAGAGAGTCATACCTTCCTCGACTTTGTACTGTCTTCCCGAGGCTTCAATGATGGCGTACACTAAGAGCCACCTCCTCATGCAATAAAAATGTGCTGAAACGAGGTACCTTTCGGATTTAAGACCTGCTTCACGCACGAAAAAACCGCTCGCGATCAAAATTCTATCATATGTAGTAGGGTGAGGAGAGTGTCTGAGTAACATTATCATTACGAACGAGAAAGAGTTTCAAACTGGTTGAGATCCTTCTGTGGTGCAAGTTTACCATATTGACAGCGCTACAGCCCGTGATATAATCGATTCAGAACGGAGGCGTATCCTAATTGGCTAAGGAGCCGGTCTCGAAAATCGGTGGGGTTGACGCCCCTTGTGGGTTCGAGTCCCACCGCCTCCGCCAGAGGGCGGTCGTGCCCTTATTTTTTGGAGGTGGTAATGTGATCCTCGACAGGATCGAACAGCTTCTGAAGAGCAAGAAGGGTAACCTGAATTACTCTATTCCTAAAGAGTGGCTGCCTGAAGGATATTCAGGGACTGTCAAGCTAAGAGACCGATACATATTCGTTGATCCGTATGAATATGGCTCAAGTATAGTTGAGAGAATTACTGCGTTGGCTGAAAAGGATACAGACTACTCGAGACCTCTCGGAAGAATCAGAAATGAGAGCGGCAACTCCTGGATCAATTCGGCAATCATATACGGCTCATTTGTCAGAACTACAACCGCTTACTCGCACCACGACCCTGAGTTCTTCTCTGATCTGGATTCACAGGAGTATTCCGAATCTGGAACGTTTCTCAAGATGATCTTCATGCTGCCTTTTCTCTCGAAGATGGGCTTCGATACTCTTTACTTTCTGCCGGTTACGAGCTACAGTGATAAATTCAAGAAGGGTGAGCTAGGTTCGCCCTATTCGGTGAAGGACTTCTTTTCAATAGACAAGCGGTATCACGATGTGTTGCTGGAGGATATGGATGTTGAAGAAGAGTTCACGGCGTTTGTTGAAGCGGCTCACGTCATGGGAATGAGGGTTGTCCTAGATTTCATACCCAGGACCTCGGCCCGTGATTCTGCACTCATTCTCAAACACCCGGAGTGGTTTTATTGGATAGACGCATCTAGACTCGACGAGTACAGGCCGCCGAAGATCGAACCGCTTGGATTCGATCAGGCAAAGGTTGAGACTTTGCCCATCATATATTCCAATGAAAACGTAAAGAAGCATCTATCGCTTTTCAGCCACTCGCCAGCGAAGCTCTACCCCGAGAAATGGAGAGACTTCGTAGCTAGCCACGACGGCACTGAAAGCTTTCTCGATGAACTAGTCTCTGAGTTCGGCCTCATAACCCCGCCGGGCTTTTCCGACTGGATAAATGACAACCAGCCCACTTGGGACGATATAACTTTTCTAAGACTCTACAAGGATCATCCAACTGAATCCCGCAAGTTTGTTAGTGAGGATCAACCGCCTTATGTCCTATTCGATGTTGTCAAGTCGTCTTTCTTTCCCGGAAGCGAGCCGATGGCCGATCTATGGGAGAGTATAGAAAACATCATGCCCTTCTATAACGAAAGATTCGGTGTAGATGGAGCTCGACTAGATATGGGGCACGCACTTCCTAGGGAGCTTGAGCTCAGGATTATTCGCAAGGCAAAGGAGAGAGACCCATCCTTTGCAATCATTGCCGAAGAGCTTGTTATGGGTAACGATGAAAAGGCCAGGCAGTCAGGCTACGACTGTATTCTGGGAAACACATGGTGGATGGAACCGAGAATAGATGAAGGAAAGTTCAAAGAGCTTGTGTATAAAGTGCTGCCAAGTCTCAGGCTGCCCACTTTGGCAGGAATAGAGACTCCCGACACGCCGAGGGCAGCTTCCAGGCCTAATGGAAGGAAATTCTCCAGGTTCGCCACAATTCTCAACTACTTCCTGCCTAATGGAATCACCTACATAAATTCGGGACAGGAGGTTTTCGAGATTCAGCCGATGAATCTAGGCCTGGATAACGACGAAGAAGGCCGTTACGTTCTTCCACCCAACGATCCCTTTTACGGAAAGCTCGCGTTCTTCGATCCTTATGTGCTCCACTGGAATGCCGAAGAAGATATGATAGACCTCATTTCTCTCCTTTCTTCATTGAGAAAAAGTAATTTCGATTTGTTGAGCGCTGGCAATCTCAAACTAATGTGGGAAAATGACTTGAAGTCGGCCGGATTGTTCTATTGGAACGGCACCAAAGGGCTGCTTACGGTAGCAAACGGAGATTTTTCTAGCATGAAGGATTTCCACATAGATCTTGGCTATCATACATGGAAGAGTGAACACAAGGTCTCCTGGAGACTCAAAGGGTTCGACGCTCACTCTGAATGGAATGTTGGTGGAGGTTTCCATTTGTCATTGGGTCCGGGCGAAGTAGCGGTAGCAGAGATCAAATGAATAAAGGGCCCCTAAGGGGCCCTTTTTGTCTATAGGTTACTTCTTCGGTTCTACATAAAACCTTACTGCCGTTCTCACTTCACCATCGATTTCAACGTCAGAAAACATTGGAACACATACGAGATCCATCCCGCTAGGAGCTACATACCCTCTTGCAATTGCAATCGCTTTTATTGCCTGATTCACCGCTCCTGCTCCAATTGCCTGAATCTCCGCAAAGCCCTTCTCTCTGAGTACTCCGGCAAGTGCACCAGCGACTGCATTTGGTTTTGAGTGGGTTGCTACCTTAAGGACTTCCATGACTGCTACCTCCTTTGAGACCTGTCATGCTACTGGGAGAGATTTAGGATGGTGCGCCCGGCAGGATTTGAACCCGCAACCATCGGAGCCGAAATCCGATGCTCTATCCGTTGAGCCACGGGCGCATGAAATAAAGAAGGAGTGGGGTGGCTGGCGGGGTTCGAACCCGCGACCGCCTGATCCACAGTCAGGCGCTCTTCCAACTGAGCTACAACCACCACGAACATTGCATGGCGCGCCCGGCAGGACTCGAACCTGCAACCCCCGGATTAGAAGTCCAGTGCTCTATCCATTGAGCCACGGGCGCTGGAGCGGCCGACGGGAGTCGAACCCGCAACATTCGCCTTGGAAGGGCGATACTCTACCAATTGAGCTACAGCCGCACTAATGACCATTGGTCGGGAAGACAGGATTTGAACCTGCGACCTCCTGTGCCCAAGACAGGCGCGCTTCCAACTGCGCTACTCCCCGTTCACGAATCTAAATATATCAGATTTTAAGGATGCCGTCAATAGTACAGAGTCGAAGTAGCGCGAACGGAGGATCGCATCAAAATAATTCACTCCCAGTAACTTGTCAAAGATCTAGGCTAACATTTAGACTGCAGTGGTATTATGTGGTTCAACACAGCACAACTTCAAGAGCCATATACAGGAAATGTAGTAGAATACTTGATGAGGTGGTTATTCGTGGCTGCAATTGTTACATCGAATCTGGTGAAAGAGTATGGTTCGTTCAGAGCGCTTGATGACGTGGCGCTTTCGATAGATCAAGGCGACCTTTTCTGTCTTCTTGGACCAAATGGGGCTGGGAAGTCGACTCTCATTAGAATTCTAACAGGATTGATCAAACCCACTTCCGGCGATGTAAACGTCTCGGGAATGGATCTCAAGACCGAAGCCAAACAGGTAAGAGAGAAGGTCGGTCTCATTTCTGAGAGAGTGATTCTTTACGACCGTCTCTCTCCATTTGAGAATCTGCTCTTCTTTGCTTCAATGCTGAGAATGGATAGAAAGTCGGCCGTTGAGCGAATCCATCTTCTTCTCGAGAAGGTGGGAATGTCTGACTGGAAAGACAAGCCCGTAAGAATCTTTTCGACGGGGATGAAGCAAAGAGTGAACTTCGTGAGGGCACTGCTTCACGAGCCGTCGATACTCTTCATGGACGAGCCCACTCTCGGTTTAGATCCACAGTCAACAAGAACAATCAGGAATATGGTGAAAGAGCTTAACGAATCAGGGGTAACTATCGTGCTTACAACACACATTATGAGTGAAGCAGAGCACATCGCGAAGTCAGTAGGCATCATGCATAAAGGCAAACTTGTCTCTAGCGGAAGAATTGAAGACATCCGATCCTCTCTCAACAAGGATCAAGTTATCGTTACTATAAATGGCACGCCTTCGATTTCGCTGAAAGGAATTGATGGCTATCTTAGTGAAAGTAGATTGAATGGAGTTGTGAAGATCAACTTCCAGCAGGGATGCACTATTGAGGATATTCTTCCCAGGATCCTGCAAATGAAGCTTGAAGTTATAGATATCGAACATAAAAGACCCTCTTTGGAAGACGTCTTTGTAGAGCTTACCGGTGAGAATTCATAGATTTATAAGACTCCAGGGATCAATTGGTGTACCTCCCATGAGCCTGGACTTCTCTGCGGCCCAGCACATTAAATGGCTCTGAAGTGAGTCTTCGAATGTAGTGGATAAGGACCCTGCTTCCCCTTCAAGGTATCTCACAAAACTCTTTACTATTTCACTATCGCCGCCTCCGTGCCTCGAGCCATCGTGGGTAGCAAGATAAGTCTTGTGGTCGCCTGAAAAGAGCTTGACTTCTATACTGTCTCTTTCAAAATCGCCGGTTATCTCGCCATGGCTACCACTGACAAGGATCTTCCTTGTCTTCGCGCTTGTGAATGCATTCATCGAGAAGAAAGCATCGACCCCGTCATCAAACGAGATAAGCACATTCTGGTAATCTGCGACACTGTTATCGCTTCTGAAAACGCATCTTCCGTAACTGCTCGTACGCAGAATCTCTCTGCGACTCTCAAAAGACATGTCGTTTCCGATAGTGTTCACAGGCCAGTCGACATTGTCTGATAAGTATTGCGTAACAGCGGAATATGGACAGGTTTCGTTCAGAGGGCAGTCCAAACATCGTTCAGCTGAGTTCTCGGGTGCGTTCTCCTTTCTGAAATACTTGAGTCCGCCTTTAGATATTACCGAGAGAGCCTTCGAAGAAAGGAGCCAGGTGAGAATATCCATATCGTGACAACTCTTCGAGAGAATAGAGGGACCGGTACGCGTCGAGTCTCTCCAGTTACCCCTTACGTAGGAGTGAGCGAAGTGATAGGAAGCGACCTGCTCGGTGTACTCAACTGCCTGTATCATTCCAACTGAATCAGAATCAAGGAGAGACTTCAGCCGCTTGAAAAAGCTGGAATACCTCAACACATGAGCAACGAATAGCCTGGAGGTATCTGCACCCAAGTCTGCTAAAGATTCTATACCTTCGAGCCCGACAGAGATAGGTTTCTCTAAAAGAACGAAGTAACCTCTTGCAAGCGCTTGTATGGCGGGTTCCACATGTTCTGTTTCCGGAGAAGCAATTATCACACCGTCAGCGAATTTAGGTCTCGAAAGAAGAACCTGCCAATCTGCGACAGAATCCTTGGTGCCTATACTATGCCTCTTTGCAAATCTCTCTCTTCTTAATTGATCGGGTTCGGCCACAGCGACGACCCGAGATCCATCTATAGACCTTAGCGCCTCTCCATATGCAAAGTATCCCCTGTTACCGGCACCTATCATGATCAAATCCACCACAGAAATCTACCACCTTCCCACTTGTAAATTGATTCTAACACTGACTTTCAAAAGCGGGATAGCCTAAGTTGTTCGAGTGTGATATAAAGGGAAAGATAAAAATTGAAAGGAGTGAAGAGTTTGACAGACATAAAGAGAAATGACACTGAGATAGTTCGAGTCTCGAAGAGAGAGTTTAAAGGCCACGAATTCCTGGATCTCAGGATCTACTATCAGGATGATGAAGGCGACTACAAGCCGACGAAAAAGGGAATCACAATTAATCCCAAACTGGTTGATGAACTGATCGACGCTCTAAATAAGGAGAAAGATGCACCGCCCGTAAAAGAGTAGCTTCTTGCTAAATAGGGACTAGATTTAGGCTTTGAAGAGACGTCCTTAGTTGACCGTCCAAGAGAGAAAAAAATCTGTTCTTCGTTCCAGAGCGAGGATCTGTTCCTCGTTCTTGGTCAAGATCATATTGTGAGAGGATGCAGATCCTTACCGGAAGCGCGCTAGGATGATCCAAAGCACGAAAAGGCTATCATCCCGTTGTGCTCCTAGCAAGAGCGGTTCTTGGTTGTTCGTTGTTGGTTGTTGGTAAGAGCATACAAGAAAGGAAGCACCAAATTCGTTTCGCTCTGAAATTTTCCCCTCATGTCATCCCATAGAACCTGCCCTGAAAAGCTTGCCCCAATATGCACCTGTTTGGGGTCTCCCGTTCAGGGCAAACTGGATTTCGATACTCTTTGATTTATGGGGGGCTCTAGCTCTTTGTTCTTGACCAACCGTACCACAAACGATGGTTCTTAGCCCGGTGCAGCCGGAACTGGCCGCACGAAATCGGTTTGATGTTCTTCTAGTTTTTCTCGCCACTGCTTGCAGTGACTGGCCTCGCCAAAGGCGAGTCCGGCTCTCTCTCTTCTCTCGTGAGCAAAGCGAACCTCTCGACAACGCTCTTTCTCGTTTTTTTGTTCAGCCGACGAAGTCGGAACTGGCCTTTGCGAAGCAAAGACTGGCCAGGCGAAGCCTGACTGGCCACGGAAGGTGACTGGCTAGTAAGGTCCCATTTTCTTTCTGCTAATTTTGTCGCCTCCTGCGAAGCAGCATCACTTCCGCCGGCGATCTTACGGCGCATCACTTCCTGCGCAGCAGCATCACTTCCTGGCGAAGCCAGCCATGCATCATGGAACTTGCAACTGAGTATTCACAAAGTGCAAGGAAGCTGATCTGTGGCTTATGAATAGGGGCAAAGTATATAATTACAATATGAGATCACAATGGAGTGTTTGAAATGAATACTTATGCTTTTTTGACGTTTCTTGCAGCGGGTGTATGCTTTGTAATGGCTATACTGTTTTCAAGGCGGAGAGGGATTCTTGAAGCCGGGATTCTAAGCCTCTTGATGTTCTCGATTGCATGGTGGGCATTCTTTTATGCAGTTGAATTGCTCGGGCATGACCTGGAAACAATGAGGCTTCTCAACAAGATCTCATATCCTGGAATAGTATGCACGCCGGTTTTTCTCTTTCTTTTCTCGATGGCAATTCTCGACAAAAGAGAGTGGTTCACCTGGAGAAGGATCTCTTTGCTCTTTGCTGTCCCGGTGGCGGTGCTTGTATCGATGTGGACGAATGAGGTTCACTGGCTCTATTATTCAGTCAGCGAACTGGATCTCAGTGCATCCTTTCCAGTACAGAGACTTGTCCATGGTCCGCTTTTCTGGTTCGGAATCTCTTACAGTTATGTACTGCTTCTTTTGAGCATAATCTTAATTGCTCAGCAATATATTCTTTCGAGAGGGCCTTATAAGGGTCAGCTGAAGATGATTCTGCTTGGGACTTTTTTCCCGGTACTCGTGAATCTAAATTACCTCTTTGGATTTGTCGATTTCGGATATCTCGACATGACTCCGATTGCCTTCACTCTTGCCGGGGTGTTTATGGCGCTAGGTGTTATGAGGTACAGGTTATTTGACATACGACCCGTTGCCAAAGAGACGGTTTTCGAAAGTCTGCCTGACGGTGTGATTATTACTGACGATAGAGGAACAGTCGCCGATATAAATCCTATGGCCTGTTCGATGTTTGGTGTGGAAAGTGAAAGCTCCATCGGACTACATTTCAGTGACGCTTTCAAAGGTATCGAGCCTATTGTGAGCTTTCTTGGTTCCGATCTATCGAAGTCCGATCTAGAGGTGGGAGAGAAGATAGTAGATTCCAGAAAGACGACAATCTTCAGCAAAGGTGGAAAGACAAGAGGTAGCGTCGTTTTGTTGACCGAAATAACGGAGAGGAAGAGAGTCGAAGATGCGTTGCGCCAGAGTGAGGAGAGGCTTGCGCTTGCTGTGAAAGGTGGGAATGTTGGTCTCTGGGACTTCAGAATCAAAGAAGGAGAGCTATCCATAAACGATAGGTACTATCAGATTATGGGTTATTCTACGGGCGAACCGGTTATTGCTTTCCAGAAGTGGAAGGAGCTTGTTCATCCTGAAGATCTTCTGCCTTCACTTGAGGAGATGGACAAATGCTATAGTGGAGAGACAGATCATTTCGAAATAGAATACAGGATGCTTTCAAAGAGTGGTGAGTGGATCTGGGTTCACGATAGGGGAGAAGCTGCAGAGAGAGACAAGAACGGAAGGGCCACCCGTATTCTTGGAACTCACATTGATATTTCTCCCACTAAACAGATTGAAGAGGCTCTCCGCGAGAGCCAGGAGAAGTACAAGAAACTTGCAACTACTGATATGCTTACCGGTGTCATGAATAGATACTCACTCGATGAGCTGTTGAAGACTGAAACGGATCGATCTAAGAGATATGGAATTCCGCTTTCTTTGCTTATGCTTGATCTCGATAATCTCAAGACTATTAACGATAACTCCGGTCACCTGGCCGGCGACGAAGCTCTAAAGGAGATGTGTTCTTTCGTTCAGTCAAATATCAGGAGTTGCGACCATCTGGGAAGATGGGGAGGCGACGAGTTTCTGGTATTGGTTACAAATACGGATCTAGAGGGTGCGATGAAAGTGGCGGAGAAACTACGCTTTGGCCTCAATTCCCTTGAACCGAAAGAATGCGGGAAATTGAGCATAAGCATTGGAGTTTCCACGCTTCTTGATGGCGAGAGCGATTACGACAGATTACTTCGAAGGGTGGATAAGGCCCTTTACGAGTCAAAGAAGAACGGCAAGAACAGAGTTACCTCGCTCATCTAGTTGTGTTTCACAATAGACCTCTTTAAGGATTTGGGTGTATAAGAACCGGAAGGTGATGCATATCGCTTATGTGTTTCTTCAAGAGAGTACCGGGTTTTGTATGTGACCTACCCTTCAGTTCCATCTTCTTCCTTTCACTTCGAAGAAGTCTATCGATTGTAGAGGAACTTATTTCCAAAAGCTTCTGCTTAACTTCTTCCTTCAAAGACAAATGACCATTCTTGATCAGATTCTCTATCGCCTCTTCAATAATCGCTTTGAATCTCTTGCCGCAAGGAAAGTCCAGGATCTCCCATATCTCAACTAGTTTTCTCAATACTTCCAAATCATATTTCTTCTTTCTTCCGCGCCTCTTTGTGAACTTGCTTCTCTTGTTCTTCTTAGAATAACCTCTCCTAAGTTTTAGTGATGCATAGCTCCGGTTGTACTCAGTTAATTCAGTAAATTCGTCAAGGATTCTACTCTTCTCCTTCTTTCCAGCCTTCCTGTACTTCTCTGAGTATTTCTCAATCAATCCAGTCATGTCTATTCTCTTCATCTTCGCCCCTACCTCTTTCAACTTGGCATTCGCGAAGATTATCCCCTTCATCCTTACCTTTCGAGTAGTTTCATTTTTGATGCATCGTTACCCTTTTCAAGTAGATTATTTGTGATGCATATCGAAGAGTTGATTTTGCTCTTGTTATTATGCTAAACTTATTCCAGCGTGACAGAGATGATGAGAAAGTCGTGCCAGTTATGAGGTTGCGGCTTTTTTTATTTTGAGTGATCTTTCCCTGATGTTTGTTAGTCATAGTTTCGTGCAGCAGTTTCTTTCATATTCGGAACAGTGGGGTGATGTATTTGCGGCGCCGAACTCGGGAAGCGCTTACCGGCTGGGCAACTGTCTTACCAGCGTTGGTAGTTCAGGTGATATTCATTTATTTGCCACTTGTGTGGGCTTTCTATGTCTCTTTCTTTAGCTGGAACATGATTAGGCCAATGAGGTATGTAGGATTTCAGAACTATGAAAGACTTTTTTCGTCGGCCGACTTCTGGAACTCCATGAGTGTAACAGGCATCTACATTCTTGGTACGGTCATTCCTTCGGTTATCATTGGGCTCTTACTGGCAGCTCTTCTCAATATTGAATGGATAAAGGGAAGAGGAATCTTCAGGACGCTCTTCTACATTCCGGTTATCACTTCAATGGCCGCTGCTGCAGTAATATGGGGTTGGCTGTATGAGCCGAATTTCGGGTTAATTAACTATTTCCTGTCTTTCTTTGGTATAAAGAACATCAAATGGTTAAGTGATCCGAATTATTCGCTTCTTGCATTGATAATCGTCGGTGTCTGGAAGCGAATAGGTTATAACATGGTTCTCTTCCTCGCCGGGTTGCAGACTATACCAAGAAGCTACTACGAAGCGGCTGAGATAGACGGAGCTACTGCGTGGAGCAAATTCAGGAGGATCACGCTCCCTCTTTTATCGCCGACGACTCTGTTCGTTTTCATTATGCAGTTCATCGCATCGTTCAGGGTGTTCGTCTCCGTTTCTGTTATGACGAGCGGAGGACCGGCGAAGAGCACACAGGTTATTACCTATTATCTGTATGAGAATGCATTCCGTTATCTGAAATTCGGATACGCATCGGCGATTGCTGTTGTTATGTTTGCTATGATGATCATACTCACCCTGTTGCAGTTTAGGCTGAGCAAAAGGAGGGTGCATTATCAATGAGAAGAAAACCTGCCCTGCCGATAAGGCTAATTGTCTACGCAGCGATCGCTTTTGTAGCGGTAATCATCAATCTTCCTTTCTTCTGGATGCTTGTTACCTCGTTCAAAACAGAAGATGCTGCTTTTTCGATTCCGCCAAGCTTTCTGCCGACAATCTTCGACTTGCGGAATTTTGTGAAGGCTTTTGAACTCATTCCACTTGCCAGATATATTGGGAACACGCTCTTTGTAGCTCTTACTGTAATGTTCCTCCAGTTGATCTTTAACTCGCTTGCGGCTTACGGGCTAGCCAGGATAAAGTTCAGAGGAGCCAATATCGTTTTCATGATCTTGATCGGAACTCTAATGGTACCACCTGAAGTTACCATGGTTCCACTTTATGTGTTAGTCAAACAATTCGGTTTCATCGATAAGTACCTGGCGCTCATTGTTCCGTTTATGAGTTCGGCCTTTGGGATATTTCTATTGCGTCAATTCTTCATGGGTATTCCAAGAGAACTTGAAGAGGCAGCAATCATAGATGGAGCAAGCAGAATGAAGATTTTTGTGAGGATTATACTGCCGTTATCCAAGCCGGCTCTCTATACTATGGCTTTATACACATTTCTTGCACACTGGAATGAATATATGTGGCCGTTGATAGTAATTAATGATGCAAAGAAGCAGATGATTCAAGTTGGTATTTCCCAGTTTGTTAGCGGTTGGGAGACTCAGTGGACACTGCGAATGGCGGCCTCCACGACGGCTGTAATTCCGATTATAGTCATGTTCTTCTTTGTTCAAAAGCAATTTGTGGAAGGTATCAGTATTTCGGGGTTGAAAGAGTGACCCAAATTTTGAAAGGGGAGGTTTTTTTTGTGAAAAGAACATTTCTAATCGCACTTCTAGTAGTAGCCGTTGCTGCGATAGGATTCGCTGCACCGGTGAAGGTAACAATGTGGTATGCCCAGACGGGCATATACTCCCAGACACTCCTGGATATTGCAGCGGAGTTCAATGAACTGCATAAGGGAGAGATTGAGGTTGAGGCCGTTTACACGGGAAATTACCAGGATACCATGCAGAAGCTTCTTGCAGCCATGGTAGCTGGTGACGTTCCAAATCTTGCACAGATTGAGCAGGCAAGGATAGGTCAGTTTGTTGACGGAGGTGCATTCCAGGATCTCAATTACTTCATCGAAAGAGATCCAGAATTTGCTGCAACACTCGACGATTTCTGGCCGAGATTCATCCAGGCAAATACCTATGAACAGGGATTGCTTGGGTTCCCGTTGAACTGCAGCACCCCGTTGATGTACATCAACAGGGATCTCTTCAGACAGGCGGGCCTTGATCCAGACAATCCTCCAAAGACCTGGACCGAAGTCTATGCCGCCGCCAAGCAGATAAAGACGTTGGGCGAAAATATCTTCGGTTACAGATTTGGAATCGATGACTGGCTTCTCGAAGCATACATCTGGCAGTTCGGTGGGCAGATCATCTCGGAAGACGGAAGAGAAATGCTTATTTACTCTCCGGAGACAGTAGCGGCATGGAATTTCTTCCAGAAGGGAGTTAGGGAAGGAATATTCATATTCGGAGTTAGCGGCGGAAATGAATTAGACTTGTCTGGAAGAATCGCGATGGTAGTCCGTTCAACCGGTAGTCTCGGTTATCTTATACAGAACGCAAAGTTCGATCTTGGTGCAACTACGATGCCCGGTCAGGTTAAGGAAGTTGTTCCGATCGGTGGAGCCAATGTCTTTATGTTCTCCGCAAGACCTCAGGCAGAGAAGGATGCAGCTTGGGAGTTCCTGAAATTCCTCACTGCTACTGAGAATACGAAGAGATGGTCACTGGCCACGGGTTACATGACCAGCAGAATCTCTGCCTTCGAGTCTCCGGAGATTCAGAAGATCATGACAGACGATCCAAGATTTGCTCTCACTTATCAACAGCTGAGAGACAGCGCTGTTAGGAGACCTTGGTATGGACCATATCCAGAAGTACATGCAATGATAACTTCTGCCTGGGAAGATGCAATGTCTAACCCGACAAAAGACGTTGATGCAATTCTGAAGAATCTACATAAAGAAGCTCAGTACGTACTCGACGACTACTACTTTTGATCCATTGTGAACATGCTGAGGGCAGCGTTGGCTGCCCTCTTTTTTAGAGGTGATGTTATGAAGAAGTTTCTGGTAATTGTTTTCCTCGTTGCCGCCACACTTATCTTTGGTCAAGTTTTCTTTGGAAACATCCACGCACACACTTCGTATTCTGACGGTCAAGGTACTCCAGAAGAAGCCTTCGAACACGCAAGAAATTCCGGTGTTGTTGACATACAGGCAATAACCGACCATGACCACGATCTAAACTACAAATTGCCAGATGGTTCGTGGAAGCTGGATAGGATTATTGAGATGGCAAAGAAGTACACCGTGGAAGGTGAGTTCATCGCCATATCTGGCTTTGAATGGACGTTGACAAGTCGCGGTCATATAACGATCTACAACACGTCGGAATGGATTGATAGAAGCACTACAGACCTTTACGATATTTATCAGTGGATAGTGGATAGACAGGCAACTGCTCAATTCTGCCACCCTGGAAGGAATTACGGTGATTTCTTCGATTTCGAATACTTTCCCGAAGTTGATCTTTATATAAACACTATTGAAGTAGGAAACGGGGCAGGGTCCAATTCGAACAATGTGATTAAGGAAGAGTATTTCGAGAGATATCAGCGAGCACTGAATCGGGGTTGGCACGTGGGAGCCTCTGCCAATCAAGACAATCATCAAAAGCAGTGGGCTACTGTTAATGACGCAAGAACTGCGTTCATTATTGATGAGTTGACTACGGATAAGGTTTACGAAGCTCTCAAGACAAGAAACATCTACGCCACAGAAGATAGAAACGCCTACATAGCATTCGTCACTGAAGGGGCAAAGATGGGCGACATTCTGTACGACATTCATAAGGCAACTCTGCGTGTTGAGTATAGCGATCTCGGGGAACCTGTAAGAAGGGCCGCAGTATACAGCAACAATGGAGTCGTTGAACTTGACGTTTCCGGTGATGAGTGGATCATAGAACTGAACGTTGATAACCCGCTCTCATACAACTGGTACTTCGTAAAGATCGACCAAATCGATGGGAATGAAATCGTCTCTTCGCCAATTTGGTTTCAAAGCAGCACTAACAAATATCTTCTGAATGCGAGAACAATCAGTCCAAAGCCGGTGAAGGGGCTTCCATTTGAAATCGGCTTCGACCTCATCAACTCTCTTCGAGAGGATCAACTGATTTCCGTTGAAGTGAAGAGCGGAGAGAAGACTATTTTGGATAAGGACTATGAAGTCTCTTCTATGACTTGTGCGGAAATAACTGAGACTCTTGAAACGGAAGAAGCGGCCCTAGACTTCTTCGTTGACGGTGAACTTGCATTCAGAATCAACGTTGATTTCGTAAGCTTCTTAACGCACCTGGATACTTCTCACGAGAACTACTTTGTGACTGAATTGAAGCCTTTGACGCAGTTCTTTCTGGAACTCGGGGGTGAAGTGAGACCGGTAATTGGGGAGTTGACGGAGAAAACTACTTTCAGCGGTCAGGTGCTGATTCTTCCCTTGCCTGATTCAGATACTTTCATGAAGGACTTTATGGAGATCTCAGAGAAACAGATCGATTTCATTGTTGATTACGTGGAAAACGGAGGATTGCTGGTCATTGTCCTTGCAAAAAAGGAGATCACTCACTCATCTATAGAGAGCTACAAGTTGCTTTTCGAGAAACTGCCATGGGTGGTTGAACTTGAAAATGGCGGCAGGTCAGTTTCTGGAACGAGTACAGGAAATCTGGAAATCGAGAACGGCGGCGGAGTCGTAATACTTACTTGGGACGAGGCGACTGGAAAGGCCTCAATAGATGAAGGAACAAAAGGGTACATCGAGTTCAAACTGGGTCTGAGATGAAGTGAGGGATTGATTTGTCTATTTTGGAGAGTTTCACACTCGGCGAGAAGGGAAAAAGGATATTCGGAATTGTAGAGTGCCCAGCAACAGGGAAAAGCTTTCCTACGGTCCTTATGTTTCACGGATTTACAGGCGAACACATCGTGTCAACGTTCAAATTCCCTCGATTATCGAGGAGATTGGTCGAGAAGGGGATAGCTACCGTAAGATTCGACTTCAGGGGCTCAGGAGATAGCGAAGGAGAATTCAGCGAGATGTCACCGCTCACAGAGCTGAGGGATGCGGAAGAGGTCTACTCATTCGTCCGGTCACGGGAATGGTGTTCGGACAGACTGGGTGTCGTAGGCTACAGCTTAGGTGGGATGGTCGGCTCACTGTTTGCTGGCAGGCACCCTGAAATAAAAGCCCTTCTTCTCTGGTCTCCCGTCATAATGAACCAGGAGTTCTTCAACCGCAAAGATTACACTTTCGAGTCTGCCGAAGATTATAAGGACGTACTCGGATTGAAACTCGGATCTATCTTCTTCGACGACGGTCGTAGTGTCGACGCTTCGGAAGAATTGAAAAGCTATGACGGAGATCTTCTCATAGTTCACGGATCCGACGATGAATCAGTACCATATCTTCCTGTCAAGAAGTATGCCTTTGACAGAGGATTGAAGCTCCATACGGTTGAGGGAGCGAATCACAAGTATCAGAGAATTGATTGGATAGAAGAACTCTTTTCAGTTTCCTCTGAATTTCTAGCAAAGACACTTTTGTAGCGGGCGTTACTCGCCCGCTTTTCCGATTATCTGGCTCCGAATTTCTTCAAGAGCGTCGTCCACGATTCCTTCTTCTGTCCGGAAGACAAGGTTCTTATCTTGAATCTCGGGAATTACCAATCCCTGCCTAGAAAGTGCCGCAAGGATATCGATCGCCTCATGGGGATGAAGGTCGCATAATTCAAGAATACTGGAGACACTTTGTCTTGACTGCAGAAGAAGATGAAGAAGATCGAGCGATTTCCGTTCAGCCATGGCACCGGCCAGACTGGCACCGCTTCCCGTCTCAAACAGAAGACTCCTCCTGCTTATTCTGTCGACGCCTGCAAGTGAGATAATCGCATTCCTTTCGGGAACATCGATTGTAATCACCGAACCTCCGAGCGACGCCGAGATGTAGAGCCTGATTTTTTCTACTGACAACGACTTGGTTTCGATACCCAGTAGAAATGGAATGAAGCTGCTTCCGAGACTATTCAGGTTCTCATTGACGAGATTTGCTGAACTATGGATGATTTCCTCAAATCCCCGAAAAGAATCCAGCTTGCTCCTGGCATATTCAAGCAATTCGATGAAAGACCCAGCAGTTTCAGCCTGGTGTTGAAGCATCTCCAACGCTTCGTATCTATCTGAGGAAGGAAGATTAGAGATAGAAGAAACGTACCCAAGAGCACGTCTTTCATCTTCCTCGAGAGATTTCACGAAAACATCTGTGGGCTCTCCAGGACTCTCAAAATCATCGCAAAGAAACATAGAAAGGAGTCTTTCGGGCGAAGTCTTTCTGATAATCGCGACAAGATCTGAAGGAGAGGGCGAACCATCCATAAACAGGTAAGGGACTATCCTGAGACCCAGGAACCCCTCCCAGCTGAAGAACTTTCCGAGCCACTCAAGAGATTTGCGAGAGATCGAAAGTCGCGCATTGAAGACCAACTCCGAAAGCTGTTCGTATGACTCACCATCGTTATGGGCCATTTTCTCATGATTATTCACTCTGAATAAAAACAACAGGAGCTCGATGCCGCTTCCTTCAGCAACCGTTATCTCCAACGCTCAACCTCCAGGCAATGCTTGGCCATACTGTTCAGGATCAATTGTCAGCAGGGGCCACGACACGTCTACAAGACTGGTCATCTAACCCTATTCAATTATGCCTTATCTTATTGTATGGAGTCTATTGTCTGCGATTCCTTTCAGAAGAGTTGGAATAATCACCGACGACTAACCCCGTACCACATGAGAACAGGCCTCCGTTGACCGTCCAAGAGCACGGATCCGTCCTCTGATAAGATCAATCGAGAAAGAGCATTGTCGAGACGTTTGCTACGCTCACGAGAAGACGAAAGAAAAGCAAGTCACCTTCGGTGAGGCCAGTTCCGCTTCGCGGGCTAAGAGCCGCTGTGCGCTGTGAAAAGCCAAGAAGCAAAGTAGAGACTGACAGGTTCCTTATGTCCCTTTTCCGCGTGAATCGAGATTCTGACCAAAAGCATGTCAGATGACGGGATGAGGTGTATTCCGAATAACCCAAGACTGTCATCCCGTGATGCCTTTGCACGGGATCTCGAATCTAAGAGCCGCTTTTCGCTGTACTCTTGAGAGAGCCGCTGTGCGCTTAAGAGCGGAGAACCCGCTGATCGCTGGAAGAGCCGCTGTACGCTTAAGAACATGAACCCGCTGATCGCTGTAAAGACAACGTTGAACCCAACAAAAGCTTCCCCGCGAAGCTTCTGAATCCTCCCGCTGAAAGCGGCATCACTTCCCCGGACGTTTCTCCGGGCATCACTTCCTCGCGCCAGCGAGCCTCACTTCCCGACGCAGTCGGTCCCGCCTCCTGCCGAAGGCAGCCTTGCGTCCACCGATGTTCTTCGGCTCAGTATCAAAACGTTTCAAGCTGCGAGAGCTGCTTCTTGAGATAGTAACCGGTGTGACTCTGTCTATATTCCGCAACCTCTTCTGGCGTCCCGCAAACCACTATTTCTCCGCCGTGCGCCCCGCCTTCAGGTCCGAGATCTATTATGTGATCTGCATTCTTCACCACGTCAATGTTGTGCTCAACAACTACCACTGTATTGCCCATTTCGACGAGTCGCTTCAGTACTCGAACAAGCTTGGCAACGTCATCGAAGTGCAATCCGGTAGTAGGTTCATCAAGGATGTAGAAGGTCTTGCCGGTGGATTTCTTCTTCAACTCAGAGGCGAGCTTAATCCTCTGTGCCTCTCCTCCGGAAAGGGTAGTGGCCGGTTGTCCGAGGCGTACATATCCCAGACCTACATCATTCAGAAGTGAGAGAATTCTGTTCAACATTGGGATTCGCTCGAAGAAATCAGAGGCTTCCTCTACGGTCATGTTAAGAACATCAGATATCGTCTTCCCTCTGTAGCGTATCTCCAATGTCTCCTTGTTGTATCTTCTTCCCTTACATACATCGCACTCGACATAGACATCGGGGAGGAATTGCATTTCGATTTTCAACAACCCGTGGCCCTGACAGGCTTCGCATCGCCCGCCTTTCACATTGAAGGAAAAACGTCCCTTGCTGTAGCCTCTCGCTCTTGACTCTTGAGTCTTTGCAAAGAGATCCCTAACATGATCGAAAAGCCCGGAATAAGTTGCGGGGTTCGATCTTGGAGTTCTTCCGATGGGGTTCTGATCTATGACAATGACATTGTCAACTTCTTCCCATCCCTCTAGTTCCGCTAGCTTCTCACCGGTAGAGTTCGATCCTCCAAGAACACTCTTAAGTGATGGATAAACGGTATCCATTACCAGAGAGCTTTTGCCGCTCCCTGAAACACCGGTTACCGTTATGAACTTGCCTAATGGGAATGAAACATCGATGCCCTTGAGATTGTTTTTTGTGGCGTGTTTGACGGTAAGATGCTTTCCGTTTGCGTTAACGGGCACTTCGAATCTGGGAACGGAAAGCTCGCCATTAAGATACTTGCCGGTGAGAGAACGATCAGGCGGATTGCCGAGCAACGCCTGGGTGGTCCCCTGGTAGACTATCTCTCCCCCATGAACGCCCGCTCCAGGCCCTACGTCCACAATATAGTCAGAACTCCTTATGACTTCTTCATCGTGCTCCACAACTATAACAGTGTTTCCTAGATCTCTGAGATTCTTCAGAGTCTTTATAAGCCTGTCGTTGTCTCTAGAGTGCAAGCCGATTGTCGGCTCATCAAGAACATAGGTTACGCCGGTAAGCCCGGAGCCTATTTGAGTCGCGAGTCTGATTCTTTGCGATTCGCCGCCGGAAAGCGTCATAGCGTATCTAGATAGCGTGATGTAATCAAGCCCCACATCAACAAGGAATTTGAGCCGCTTCTCTATCTCTCTGAGGAGTTCCCCAACGATCTCGCGCTGATAATCAGTCAATCTGATCTCTCTCATGAAGTCGTAGATCTCCTGGATTGTCATTTCCGATAGACTGGCAATGTTCAGATTTCCTAGAGTTACGGCGAGAGCCTCGGGTCTCAAACGCTGGCCATTACATTGAGTGCAGCCTTGCTGTACCATGAAGTTGCTCTCCATCCAGTAACGCATGTCTTCAGATTGAGTTTCCTGATATCTTCTATTGAGGTTGTTTATAACTCCTTCATACGGTCTCTTCAGCTCATATGTCAGGCGATCGGAATGATACTTCATGGAGATGTCTCTGCTGGTTCCGAAAAGGATGGCTTCCTTGATGTCCTCTCGTAGATCCTTGAAAGGTTTTGCCGGGTCGTCTCCGAGAGACTCTATTACTCTCACAATCATCTTCAGGTTGAAACTGTCCCTGTTGTTGGACATCGTCTTCACCGCTCCCTTGAGAACGGTGAGGTTTTCATCAACAACAAGATCTTTCGAGAACTCCATCGTATAGCCCAAACCGTGACACTTTGGACAGGCACCGAATGGATTATTGAACGAAAAGATCTTCGGCGAAATTTCCGGCAAGCTTATACCGCAGTCAGGGCACGCGAAATTCTCGCTGAAGACCTTTCTCTCTTCTGAATCAACCAGGCCTACTTCCACAAAGCCATCGCCCTCATGAAGAGCCATTTCAATACTGTCAGCAAGTCTTGAGGCGTTTTCCGCGTCTACCCTAAGTCTATCAACGACGAGGTTTATCGTGTGCCTCTTATTCTTGTCCAGTTTCAACTCTTCCTCAAGATCATATGTCTCACCGTCAATCTCCACCCTGACGAACCCTTTCTTTCTGAGAGCTTCGAGCTCCTTCTTGAACTCTCCCTTCTTCTCGTTTGCTACGGGAGCATATATGGCTATTCTGTCCTCTTCACCGTAATCCTTCAGAACTCCCTCGACAATCTCATCGAGACTTTGCTTCTGAACCTCGCGCCCGCACGATGGGCAGTGAGGAACTCCTACTCTTGCGTAAAGCACCCTGAGATAATCATGTATCTCTGTAACCGTTCCGACTGTAGATCTGGGGTTATGACTGACGGTCTTCTGTTCAATAGCGATAGCCGGAGAAAGGCCTTCGATACTCTCGACATCCGGCTTCTTCATCTCCCCAAGAAATTGTCTTGCATATGTGGAAAGAGATTCAAGATACCTTCTCTGTCCCTCTGCATAGATAGTGTCAAGAGCCAGCGAGGATTTTCCCGAGCCGGAAAGCCCCGTAATGATTGTTAAAGAGTTCTTGGGGATAGCTACGTTTACATTCTTCAGATTGTGTACCCTGGCGCCTCTAACATATATATACCTATCCATCATTACACTCCTGTACAAGCTCTTCTAACTCATGGCAGATTTGTTCTACTTCCAACTGCTCAATACCCTCCACCATTACTCTTACGTACGATTCGGTTCCCGAAGGTCTTAGAACTATCCGCAAATCGTTTCTGGTCTTGAGTTCTTCAAGCCTGTCCTTCAGCCTTGCGTTTTCCATGATTGCCTTTTTGTCGGTAACAGGGACGTTCCGAAGCAGCTGAGGATAAACAGGAAAAGACTGAACGAACTCATCAAGTGTTTCGCCAAGTTCTTCAAGAGAATTCAGTGTTTCGAGAGAAGTTATAAGCCCGTCCCCCGTCGTGCTTCTATCTAGGAAGATGATATGTCCGGATTGCTCTCCGCCAAGGATGACTCCGGTTTTCAGCATTCTTTCCAGAACGTACTTGTCGCCTACTCTGGTTCTATCCAGCAAGATGTCTCTGGAAGTGAGATACTTCTCAAAGCCCAGATTAGACATGACCGTCGCAACGACTCTATTTCCTTTCAGCCTTCCCTGTTCGACCATCTTTCTCGAATTCAGAGCCATCAACATATCGCCGTCAATCAACTTCGAGCCAGGAAGAACGAAGAGACATCTGTCGGCATCGCCGTCGAATAGAACACCTACCTGCCCCAGACTGAGCGATTTTCCTAGGAACTCAGGAAATAGCGAACCACACTGGTCGTTTATGTTCAATCCGTTTGGATCGATCCCTCGTAACTCCGCAACTATACCTAGGCTTTCGTATACCATAGATATTACTGTAGAAATCGAGCCATTTGCGCCGTCAACAACTATCCCGTCCTTGGGAAGTCTTTGATTCTTGTAAAGACTAACCACATAATCGACGTACTCATCTTTGTAATGATCTACTTGCCTCGTCTTGCCCACTCCGGAGTAGACCGTGTAATGATACGGGGTATCGATAATCAGGTTCTCTATCTCAACCTCGTCCTCGTCCGAAATCTTCATTCCTTTGGCCAGTACCTTTATTCCATTATATACAGCGGGGTTGTGAGAAGCGGAAATAACTGCGCCTAGCGTCTGTTCCTTCTTGGTGATATATGCTAGCGCGGGAGTAGGGATAACCCCTGCAAATTCAACGTTCATACCCGCTGAGGCCGCGCCGGCAGCCATTGCGCTTTCTAGAAGGTCACCGGAGTTTCTCGTATCTTTAGCTATGATAAACCTGTTGTACTTTCCAAGGTAGTATCTTCCAATTGCGTTGCCAAGCTTCATGGCAAGTTCGGGCGTAAGCTCTTCGTTAATAACACCCCTTATCCCATCGGTTCCGAATAGCTTCTTCATCAAACCACCCCCAAATATAAACATTTCTATACCTATGGTTTAGTTTACCACAGAATCTCGTTGACAACTTAAAGTATGATCTATATAATTGCACTGTTGGAGAGATGGCCGAGCGGTCGAAGGCGTACGCCTGGAGAGCGTATGACGAGCACAACTCGTCCGTGGGTTCAAATCCCACTCTCTCCGCCAGAAAAACACCCGTCTTTCCGACGGGTTTTTCCTTAGGTAGAGCACTTTCTTCAGAACCTATCTGAAATGGAGGCGAGATGGGAGAACGATCGATAAACATAAGACTGAACAGGGCGCTTGGACAGAACTTTCTCAAATCTGCAAAGATATCCAGGAGAATCGTTGAGTCGGCCTCACTGGATCCTTCTTTGACCATAGTTGAGATTGGTGTTGGATCAGGCTCGCTCACTTCAATCTTACTGGAATTGGGGTATACCGTGATCGGTTTTGAGATCGACACGAGGTTTGTCGAGGGAAACAAAAGACTTGAAGGAGAAAAGTGCACTTTGCGATACGAGGATTTCCTCAAGGCAGATCTATCGTCGCTGCCGGAACCGGCCGCTTATGTCGCCAATATCCCGTACTACATAACCTCTCCGATTATAGAAAGAATCATGTTTGAAGGGCCGGATTTCGTCAAAGCCGTGCTAATGGTCCAGAAAGAATATGCAGACAGACTGATCGCAACACCGCGAACGAAGGAATACGGTATACTGACGGTGAACGTCAATACATTTGCAAGTGTGAGCGAGCTTTTCCAGGTTTCGCGAAAGGAGTTTATCCCTCAGCCGGAAGTCGATTCCATGGTCATTGAGCTTTCGCTCTTGGATGAACCGCCGATTGAAAGAGAAAGAAGAGATGCCTACAGAGGCTTCGTCAGGCAGTGTTTTTCTCAAAGGCGCAAGAAGCTCAAGAACAACCTGAAGGGCCTCGTAGATTCTCCCGAGAGCCTTCTAAATGCTTCCAAAATCGGGCTTGACGTTAGGGCTGAAGAACTGGATGTTGAGGACTTCGTAAGGCTCTTCAGGAACATATATCCCGAAGGTGGCGTGAACCCGAAAGTGGGCGAGTGATGGAAAGAGAGCTTTTCGAGAAGATACTGAATTCACTTATCGAGGGGATTATTGTCGTCGATTCAGACGAGACAATTGCTTTCATAAACGATGAGGCGGTCGATATTCTGGGTGTAGACGGCGAAGAAGCAGTCGGAGCTCCTGTACGGGAGACTATTCCGAACACCAGGCTTCACATAGTGCTGAAGACCGGAAAAACAGAACTGAACAGAATTCAGTATCTTGAAGAGAAGACCATAGTAACATCGAGATTCCCAATCGTTAATGCGAAGGGAGAAGTACACGCTGCTATGGCCGTCTTTCGCGACATAACGAATGTAGAGAGAATGGCCGAAGAGGTAATTAACCACAAAGAAATGGAAGTGCTTCTTACCTCGATCATAGATGCAATATATGACGCGATTTCCGTTGCGGATGAAAAGGGAAAGATTGTTCTTGTCAACAAAGCTTACACCAGGATAACCGGGATGAGCCCGGACTATGTAGTTGGAAAGATGGCCACCGTGGACATAGCAGAGGGTTCATCTCTCCATCTTGAAGTAGCCAGGACGAGAAAACCAATATACAATGCAAGACTCAAGGTAGGGCCAAACAGGAAAGAAGTGGTAGTAAACGTGACGCCGCTCTTTGTTAAGGGACAATTTCAGGGTAGCGTTGGCGTGATTCACGACATATCTGAAATCGAAAGGCTCGCCAGGGAACTGGAGGACACTCGAAGGCTTCTTCGTTACGTGAAGGCCAAGTACACCTTCGACGACATAGCGGGGTCCTCGAAACTAATGCAGGTAGCAATAGACCAGGCGCGAAAAGTATCGACAACAAGGGCGACGGTCTTGCTTAACGGCCAGAGCGGAACGGGAAAGGAGCTCTTTGCTCACGCCATTCATAATTCTAGTGAAAGGAAGGACGCAAGCTTCATAAGTGTCAACTGTGCCGCATTACCTGAAAGCCTTCTTGAATCCGAGCTGTTTGGCTATGTTGAAGGAGCTTTCACAGGTGCCCGCCGTGGTGGTAAGAAAGGTCTGCTTCAAGAGGCAGACAAAGGAACCGTCTTTCTAGATGAAGTCGCGAAAATGAGTCTTTCGGTTCAGTCCAAATTCCTGAAGTTTCTTCAGGACAAAGAGATAAAGCCTGTTGGTGGAAACGAAACGGTCAAGCTGGATGTGAGGGTCATTGCGGCGACAAATGTCAGCCTTGAGAAACTCGTTGCGGAAGGCAACTTTCTCCCCGATCTCTATTATCGCCTGAATGTCGTCCCTATTGTAATCCCCGCCTTGAAGGAACACCCCGAAGACATTCCCGAAGTAGCCAGGCTGATTGTAATGAGGTTAAATCAGGAGTATGGAAGAGTGGTAACAGCCATCGATCCGGCCGTTATCTCTATCTTTAAAAAGCACGATTGGCCGGGAAATGTTAGAGAGTTGGAGAATGTCATCGGCAGAGCCATGATAAGTATGGAGCTGGATGAGAAGGTAATAAAGGTTACTCACATAAAGGGAGTCTTTGAAAATCACGAAAAGCGTAGTCAACTCCCGGAGGGAAAACTCTCCGTGCTAATGGATGGCTATGAAAGAGAGGTCATAAAGGCTGTGCTTGACAAATGCAGCTGGAATAAAACAAAGGCCTCAAACGAACTCGGGATAAGCATAAGGAGTCTATACTATAAGCTTGAAAAACACGGTCTCGCTGACAACCAAACGGACCGATGATATACTTATCATTGGGGGCGAAACGGTTTCGACGGGGTCAATGAACTTGAAGGAGCGAGCCGAGGTCCCGGAGCCGCGTCAAAAAACCGGACAAGCAGAAATGCCAATAACGAATTTGCACTTGCTGCTTAATTAATAAGTAGCCGTCCGAATAGCTTTTTGGTCTGGTGGGCTATGAAGGGCGTCAGAAAATCGGACCTTACCCGTGGATCTGCTCCGAATTCTCGGGGACATATAGGAGCTTGGACAGTCGGACTCTGCCTGTGAAGTCTTGACTGTTGACGATGATCACAGGCTGCGCTCGGAGAGCCTGCAAGGAATTTGGTTTCGGACGCGAGTTCGACTCTCGCCGCCTCCACCAACGCAATACATCGCGTCATTTGATCATTGCACCGGTGCGAGACGATTATGGAAGTTGACTGTTTGCCCCCACACTTTTAAGAGTGTGGGGTTTCTCTTTTAAGCCGATCCTAGTCTAGTGAACTAGATTCAACTTTTACAGAAGGAATCAGAAGACCACTAAACTGAAGTTCCCCGACAGAGAATGAATGAAAGACTTTCTCAGAGAGGAAAAAGACACATGAACGTAGTGAGAGTGTAGACAGTGAATAGTCAATTTGTAATTGACTTTGCTCTTTTCTTTGTGCTATCATTCTGTTATGAATAGCAAACCTAAAGGCCTTTATTTAGCTAAGATTGCGAGTAAGTACAAGGACAGAGAATACTTCACTTATCTTC
>NZ_JPGZ01000028.1:0-34388 GCF_003351125.1 Mesotoga sp. Brook.08.YT.4.2.5.2. | reverse complement strand
ATCTCCACAATTCGCTTTCCTTCATTAAAATATTTGCTTCTGATAGAATTGATCTTAGCCATTGCAACCATCCTCCTTTGTTCCTCCCCTCATAGTGTCCTAACTACAAGGGTAGGTAATTCCGGGGGAAGTTGCAATGGCTCTTGCATTAACAGGGAATTCTCCTCTGCAATTTCAGGGATTCACTCGGCTCTTCCTCAATAAGTAGGAAAAGAGTGAAAGAATGCGTAGAATTGAGTAAGTCACTTATTTTATTATCGAAAGCGGATGAGGGAATTGGAAGAATTACTTAGGTCACTGGACCGGGATCTTGTGTTGATTGAGTCTCGAGTGTATGAAGACAGGATAGAACTACATGCAAAGATGGGACGAGAAGAAGCAGTGTGCCCCTATTGTGGTGCGAAGTCAAAGAGTGTTCACACGATTTATCTGAAAGCATTTTCCGATCTACCTGTTCAGAGTAGACAGTTGACAATAGTACTTCAAAGGAGGGTATTCTTCTGCAAGAATACAGAGTGTGAGAAATCGAAATTCGCAGAGAGACTCAGTTTTGTTGACGATTACGGGAGAAGAACAAAGAGATTGAATGAAAGAATAATCGAGTTGGCAGCAAGCATGAGTGCCCTGAAAGCTGAGGGAATAGTCAGTAATGGACTTACCGAAATATCCGACGACACGATTCTGAGGATGTTAAAAAAAACAGGTTATAAATAGAACGCTTCTCAAAACAGTCTGCATAGATGATTTCGCAACCAGGAAGGGCCACACATATGGCACATTAATGGTAGACTATGAGACCTCAAAGGTTGTAGATATGATTCCATCAAGGGATACTGGCGAAGTTACAGAGTGGTTGAGAGGATATCCCGAAATAGAAGTGGTATCAAGAGATGGGTCAATAGGATATGCGAAGGCTGTAGCAGAAGCTTTGCCCGGGGCACTACAGGTAAGTGATCGTTTTCATCTGGTTAAGAACCTTATCGATGGAGCAAGGGAGTATATTAGACGCACAATACCTCCCAGAATAAAGCTGAAAGAAGTAGTTGGCGAAAATCAAACAGTGAGAAAACTTACCAAGGCCGAAATCAAACGTAGAGAAACAGAAGAAGCGAAGAATGAGCTTGTTGGGACTGTCAAAGAAATGTACCTGAAGGGATACTCAGTAAGTGCCATTTCCAGAGAACTAAAGATAGATTGCCGGACAGCAACAAAATACGTTAAGCATCAGGGAAGGATGCTGAGCGCCTCAAGAGAAAGAAGAAGCATACTCGACCCATACAAAGAGACTATAATCACTCTTAATCATGAAAGAAAGACAATAGCCAGCATATTCAGAGTAATCGCTAAAGAAGGTTATAAAGGTTCATACAGGAATTTGAACGCATTCTTGGCTGAACACAACGAAGGTTTGGGAAGAAGGCACAGAAAGACTTCTCCCGAAAAGATTCTTAGAAGAGGACTGTTGATCTCATTTCTACACAACGATATCTCAAGGTTCAAAGTGGAAGATCAAGAGAAGATAGAAGAGTATCTCAAGACAAACAAGAACCTTCAAAACCTCTGCTCGGCAGTTAACGACTTCAGAGACATATTTAGAGTCAAAGATGATTCAAGGCTTGAAAACTGGTTGGAAAAAGTAAAAAAGTTCAATATCCGTGAGCTAACAACCTTCGCCAGGGGAATAGAAAGAGACATTGAGGCAGTTAAGAATGCGATCAGGACTGAGTTTAGCAATGGAGTCATAGAAGGCGTCATAAACAAGCTTAAGGTGATTAAGCGGATAATGTACGGGAGATGTTCATTTGAACTATTGCGAGTGAAGGTGATCATGAGTTAGTTCATATAATCTGAGGAAGAGCCATTCACTCTCTGCAATTACCGGTACTTATATTCTGCAGCAAACACTCAAGAACGTGGTCGATCTGGCATGGGTGTTTGTTTCGAGAGCTACTGTTCAAGATAATGTGATAAAATCATTTGGGTTAAGAGAACATTGAACTGAAGATATCGTGATATTTTTGTGATTTGCCATACTTAGGATTCTATAAGCTGTTTGGACTTACCAAAAAAAGGACTCCCGTCAGTGCCTATGTCATTTTCTTTTTAGTAGCAGTTAATCAAATCGGGATCTAGTGAAAGCCTCATTCTGGAATGACGGTGATGAAGCGGATACGGAGGTTACGCTTGAGAAGATTTGCTGAATCTAGGAGCAAAGGAATGACAGTTACAGAGTTGATGGTAGCTTTGGCTGTTTCGACAATTGTTTTGCTAATTGTCACTCTTGTCACTACGCAATCGCTGAAGATAACCAAGGCTACCAAAGCTTCTATGACCCTCGACGAGGAGATAACGAAGCTACATACTTCTATGAATTATCTCGTGTCTAGAGAATTCACATTTCTTTATGGCATTAGTGATCCGCAATTTTCAGATGCATCGTTGACTCTGATAAACAATATTCCTTCAAGCGATAGTAGTGGAGTAAGGTACGCTACTTCAACGATTTTCTATGAACCAGAGAATGCGAGAATAGTTCACGAGTTTTATGGTAAGGATCTCAGCATCAAACGCTCTACATTAGTAGAGAATGTCAGTGCTTTCAAGTTCGATTTAATACCGAATACTTCGTACCTGTCATATGATGCGACATTCTCATATTATGATTCCACAGCGGCTACTAGACCAATTCTGATTAGAAGGACGAAAGGGTCGGTGAGGTTCTATTAGGAAGGGATTTACAGTAATCGAAGTTACTATTGCTATTGCGCTGCTTGCCCTTTTTGTCGGGGGTGGTGTTTTTTTGATCGTTAAGTACAATTCAATGTCATCAAAAATCACTGATGTGTCTGTGCTTGAATCAGCTTCAAGTTTCGTTCGCTATTACTTTAGGCAGAACTCGCTCCTAAGAGCATCTAGGAACTCACTTTCAGCTCAGCTTACCTATATAATCAGTTCCCTTAACGGAGAGGATGGTTTATTGAGGAAGGCAGGTTTTGGTCACCTTGAAGTCTCGGATGAAAGCGACTTCAGTGAGTTGGTCTCTGGATTATCTGTGTATCTGTACTCGTTTGAGATAATTATTAGGGATATTCGCAATGGTAAGGAGGAGAGGGTTTATGTCATCATCCCAGTTGGTTAGAAAGAAAGGGTTCGCACTAGCTGCGACTCTAATGCTTATTGCCTTTGGGACAATTGTTCTTCTTGCAACTGGTCTCCAACTTTCTAGAACTTCCGGAGTCCTGAACTCTCAAAGGTCAATTAGCAAAACGCAGAGTATTGCCAACAACGCTGTCGAAGTGGCTTCTTTCTATTTCTTATATGACCCCACAGCGAGCAGCATCAGTAAATCCACTTGGTCAGGATTATCCGAATTCAAGTCGATGCTTGACTCAAGATCTGGCATAGATAGTCTTTACTGGTCTGAGTTTGTTGGAGATCTGACTGCAAGTACGCCGTGCTATGATCTTATGAGTTATGTTAATAGTCATGCTTCCGATGAGGGGTTGGGAAGCGGCGATTACTCGCTTGGGGCATATGTTTACCCACTTGGGGATAGATTTGCGACTATTGCCTATGCTGAGAAGCAAGGGGTTAGGAGATATTCATTGGGGCTAATGGAAACGATAGGGATCGCTGAAGGTGGGTTGCCTGCATTAAGAACAGTCTCGCTTGAGCGTGCTCTTCAGGTAATGAGAAATCCAAACGGAAACAAGATAGTTGGAGACTTAATATATGGTAATGCTCTGATCGCAGGGTTACTTTCACTTGACATCACGCAGTCAGCAACTCCTGGGGAGATCGTTGCCGGAGGAGTGAGTGCTGGTCAACTAAGCATATCCCCTCTAGTAGGTACTGACTTAGAGACGTACTTAGCAGGATTCCCTGGATGGTATACTGCCGTAAATGAAGATCCATACACGCTCTATGAAAACTGGTATAGCGAATATCTTGATAGTTTCCCCACAGAGCAACCCTTCACGTATGTTCTTGACAGTGATGATTATTCAAACGTGGTTGCAGAGGTTTCTCATGTCGGTGAGGAAACTGTAGTGATTATCAAATCTAATCAGTCTAGCCCGCAGTTCTATGGTACATTCTCTTCGTCTGGATTAAGAATTGAGCTGGGAGATAAAGAATTCACTGTTCCTTCGGCCGTTGTTCAGGAGAATACGATCCATATATGGATTGAAGACGGGGATTTCACAATTCTACATGAAAAAGAGAATAATCCGCACATGATAAGCGAAGTGAATGGAAAGTATGACATCAGGGTGGGAAACGGCGACATTACTATTGGTACCAATCTTGTATACAGCGATCTTAAGAGCAAAGTGAATAACGGTGGAAACTCTCCTGTTGCAAACCAGACTAAGGCCACTTCTATTACTACAATACAAGATATTCTTAAGACACCTAATAACGACTACCTGAGATTGGCTGCGGATGGAGGAGATTTGATTCTTAAGTACGACAGAGAATCGACGACAGGAGACAGAGTATTAACAGGAGACTTCTATGCCTTTGCAAATGAATCTAATTCAGTGGGAGGAAATGTTGATTTCCTTGACTTAGATACCATAAGCAATGTTGTAAGCGGTGGACAGTATTCCCAGATGTTTCTATTGGGTTCACTTACTTCGCGCAGTTTTGATGAAAACGGTAGCACTCTCTTCAATCAGGAAAATAACAAAAACAAGCCCCCGGATATTGTTGACCTTCTTAGATCTCTTGTGCTAGTTGCTACTGGAGGGTCAGGCGGTACAGGTGATCCGTCACAAGGTTCTGGAAATAGACTAGCACTTCTTGGTATTCAGAGTTGGTAATATAAAGTTATTGATTGTTTTTTCGGTCTGGGGAAGAAGAGATTCTCTTCTTAGCTTCTAGTACTATATGCCACAGTTAACCCCCAGAGGGCCCTCGCGGATTGCGGGGGCTTTTATATTGAAACTCACAGCGATTACCTGTTAGATGTCTTCGTGCCACTTCGATTATTTGATCAGTTCTGAGAATTAAATATGAAGCCTCGAGATAAGGCCTTCAGAGAAAATTCCGGCGATCTCTCCAGATGTTCTTGAGCTATTTCTTGCCAAAGCGTCATCATCATCATAGCGGTCGATGGCTTTTGAATCGAGCATTGATAGCTGTATAATAGTTAATCAAAGAGGGGGAGTGTATGTTTCGAATGGACAATAGAATTGTTGAACTCGCTTCTCACGAGCTGGATTTGCATCCCGAAGCAAGGCTCGACGATCTTTACAAGCTGTTTTATCAAGGCACGTTCGGTCCGAAGCACTTGATGGAAGACCAGGCCGTCGCGCTTAGATACCTTGCGGAGGAAATCGACTGCGAAGAGTTCGATCAGGTCCTCTGGCAAGACGTCAGCTATATGGAAAACTTCTTCAGGCTGAATCTTGTTCTTGTAAAGAATAGACAGGTTCTGATCGACGATCTCTTTCGAGCTTTGGTAGCAAGTTCAAGGGTAGGTGCCTCAATGACGCGCGAGGACTGGAAGCTTGAGTGGCTGAGGATAGAAGCGGTTCTCAGGGACTCTCTGCCCGAAAGTATCTTTACTCCGGAATCGACGATTTCAGTCAAGGAGGCCCTTGAAAGCGGCCGGTTGTTACATCACAGTTCTTACTACAAAAGAAGTTATCACCCTCACTACAGAGTGATAAGCCGGGAGTGGTTCGAGAGGCTTATCGGAACTACTTACTGATCGACGTCCCTGCTTCATATTCTCTCTAGCATCTTCGATTCAGCTTTTTCCTGAGATGCTGATTCAGTATCCTGTTATCGGTTGCTTGTGATGTGCTTGTTGTCTGTGCTATAGAAAGAAGCGATTCAGTCTAGAGATTAATACAGTGTGAATGTTAATTGTTTTGATTCAATGCAGACAGTGGGCACAAATTCCGAAACAGTGGACGATCGGAGAAAGCAGATTGGGGAATTGACAAAACGCTCTGTAGGAGCCGTATTAATCCGCAAACCGATTTTCCGTGAACGGGAAAACCGAAAGCGGATTATCCGTAGCCGGAAAACCCGCCTCTACTAAATAATGATATTACTAAAGGATACTTCGTATCGAAGGAGCTCGATCGATTATTTCTAAGCACAGGCAAAAACTCTATCATAACGAGTCATTATTCAGGCGAAGTTTAGCGCAAGATCGGCAGTTATCCTGCTTCTATACTGACAACTTTGAGATGCGAAGAACAGCGAGCTGCTGTCAGCCGTTGGCTGCTTTTGACGTTGCGCTTCGCTATAGCATTAGAAAAGGTCTGTATGAGCCCCTCGGTAAAAGTCTGTATTGAAGAAAAACACAAATCTTGAAAACTCAATGCCAGTAGATTGCATAATGCTTTCTCGATTCATTTGTTCAGGAGGAGAGTAGAAGATTCCCTTATCGAGATAGCTTCATTTCGCCGCTAAGTCAAGCTATAATAGCTTTGAAGGGAGGTAATAGAATGAAGTCTATCGTTGTCTATTTCTCATATGATGAAAGCACAAAGGTTCTTGCAGAAGCTATGGCCTCTTCAATCGATGCTGACCTTCTTCGGCTGGTGCCTACGGGGGAGTTCTCTCGAACCTATTATCACCACGTTGAGAATCCCGAGCAAATAGAGACCACTCCCGGATACGATCCTGACAAGGAACACATTTGGGGAAGCGAGTCGGTAACTATGAATAACAAGCCTGAACTTGAGCCATATGGCTTTGATCCTGACAATTACGATCTTATAATCATAGGCAGTCCCGTGTGGGCACTCACTTATGCGCCGCCGATAAGTACATTTCTCGCAGAAAACAAGCTGGAGGGAAAGAAGATAGCTCTATTCTGTACACATGATGGAATGATCGGCGCAGCATTTGAGAATCTCAAGAAGGCATTGAAGGGTAACGAAGTGATTCAGGAGATTGACTTCGAGGCACCTTCTTCAAGGCTTGAAGAGTACGTTGAAACCGCAAAAGAGTGGGCTAGAGAGCTTGGGGAAGGACTGTAGCGGAACCACGTTATAGGATGCAAATGCCGGGTTCTGTTCCCGGCGTTTTTCTTTTCCAAAAGAGCTTGCTATTTTCGGTAAATGTGAAGGATCAGGCATCTCTTGATGCAGGTATTTGCGCTCTGGTCTCTTCGTTACAGTTGTGCACATTGAAACCAGTAATATGATTAATCTTGAGTTTAATTGTCAAATTATATAGAATATATGTAAAGAGGTGATTGAATGCTAGACAAACAGGAGATCATGAAGGCGATCGGCCTAAGAGTGACTCAGAGAAAGTTCCAGGAAAAGCAACTGTCTCCTGAGCAAAGGAAACAAGTGGATTCTGCTATTGGAGACATTATTCCTCTTAACTCGGATGCTCCTTTGCAATGGTATTTCACTCCGCAGTTTCCGTCTGGTTCAGGAATCGTTCTCGCTAAGCTGAAGGAGTTCACTACTCCCAATCTGATTCGGTTCGGTTTCGAAGGCGAGCAGATAGTTCTTAATCTCACCCTGAAGGGTTTCTCCACTAGCTGGGCCCGACTGCCAAACTACCTGTCCATGATAATCGTGGGCTTTCCCGCTAATAGCGAAGGAGACATTGTTGAGAGAGCCTCTAGATTTCTCTTCAGGGAGGCAAATAGAAAGCCGTTTGCGGAGATTGTTTCTGGCAAGACAGAGTACATAGATGAAAGTATGAAGGATATTTTGAATGCGGGAAGGATGTCGCCTTCTTCATTCAACAGGCAGCCCTGGAGATTTGAGATTCTCGACAGGAACAGCATAGCAATTCACGGATGGAAGAAGATTCCACTGATCTACGAGGATGTCATTTCGATCGATCTGGGAGTTGTAATATCTCACATGTACCTTATGGCAAAGTCAATGAATGACGATGCAAAAGTCGAGCCAATAAGCCTCAGGAGCTACCTGCTGACATTCTGAAATTCGTTTTTCTGAGATGTTTCAAGGGGAAGGCTTCAGGTTCTGATGATCATAGCTAGTGACCCATATTCAACACTTGGGAGAGTACGTGATGAGCTGAAGGCGGTTTGACGGGTTTTCCGTATGGTTTTGCTTATACACATTATGGGCCTACTTCTTCTCCTGTAAGCAGCTGTGCTGTCACGTCAATGGAGACGGCGCTCAGCTTCCCAAAAGCGCCAGGATCGAATTGATAGCAATGTAAAGGGCAACTGAGATCAATCCCGAAATTACGGGAGTAGATACCCATCCAAAGACAATTCTCTTTAGGAGCCTTGCATCAAAGTTTCTCGATCCTCTCGCAAGCCCGACTCCAATAACCGCTCCGACTATTGCCTGCGAAACCGAAACGGGAACCCCAATGAACGCGTAAATTAGGACGGTCAATGATTGTGCCAGTAAGGCAATAACCGAAGCGAACGATTCGAGGGCGACTATCTTTGTCCCGATCGTGTACATAACTCGCTTGCTGAACATTATAGCTCCGGCCGATATGCTCAGCCCTCCAATCAATACAGCCTTCTCAACACCGATGATATCTGCAAAGGTTCCTGTGATATTTGCAACGTTATTTGCTCCAAGAGCGAATGAACCGAAGCCACCAACAATTACCGCAAGTGATTTAAGGAGTATGTCCTGAACAAGAATTGAACGTACTCTTTTGAAGGCGACACCAATAAGTCTATACAGGAAAAGAGCAACGATCGCCGCTACAAGTGGAGTCGTTATCCAGCAAGAGACTATTTTCAACACAACCAGCCAATCAACGCTTCCACTCAGAAGTCCAATGCCAACTACCGAGCCTACAACGGCTTGCGAAGAGGAGACAGGCAACCCCAGCCTGTTAAGCAAGAGAACGGAGATTCCCGCTGCCGCTGCGTTGACTGAAGCAGAGAGCAATGTGTGAGAGCTGAGGCTGGAGAGAGTTTGCATTCCACCGGCCCCACCCAGAATAGCTCCAACAAGCACAGCAAAACTTGAGATCAGCGCAGCTGATCTGTATTTAAGAATTCCACTTGTTACGGTTGTACCGTATATATTGGCTGCGTCATTCCTTCCGAGAGTCCATCCAAAGAAGACAGCAGGCAGAAATGCTAGGAACACGCCGATCCCTTCATAATCAGTGATAAAAAGGATTATAGCACCAAAGAGATGTATTTACTTATGGGGTGTATGCGTTACAGGAGCGAATGTCATCGCCTATTCGCCTTCTGGCTGTTCGATCTCCTTCAAGCAGTATGTGTAGTATCTCTTCTTGTTGTTGCTGTCTATCTTCATCTTCAGACCGTGCATCTCGTTCTCAAAGCCGGGAAACTTGTTGTCGAACTCCTCCGAGAGATTCAGATATTCGATGATTCTCTTCGTGTCGTCTGTATATCTCTCGCCAGGCATTATCACGGGTATTCCCGGAGGGTAAGGAACGACCATTACAGCTGAGATTCTATCCTGCAGCTCACGGATTCTGACCAGTTCAGTATTGCCGTTAACCAACTCTGAATAGGCTTTGGACGGAAGCATAACCTGCTGGGGATTCCGAGAGTAAACATCCTTCAAGACCTTGGTTATCTTGACCTTTCGGAGGTATTCATGCATCTGTCTGCAAAGCTCCTGAAGGGTCATCTTTCCATATTTCTTTGGGAACTCTCTGACGATATCGGGAAATACATCATCCAGAGGAGCGTCCTCATCGAAGAGCTTCTTGAAAGTGAAGAGCTCTGCGAGCAGAGTTCCAGACTTTCCCTTTGTCAACCCGAGGGAGAAGAGTATCAGGAATGAGTAATGACCCGATTTCTCAACTACTATTCCCCTGTCTCTAAGGAAAGTTGTGACTATCGTTGCTGGGATTCCCCAATCCCTCATCCGACCTTGTCTCGTTATTCCCGGGGTCATAACGGTCACTTTTATCGGATCGAGAAGAACGTAGTCGTTCTCAAGCTTTCCGAATCCATGCCAGTCTTCGTTTGCTTTGAGATACCAGCAGTCAGGTCTGTCCTTGAGAATCGATTCATCGATGTCTTCGAGATCGAAGGTCTTTCTTTGCCCGTCTTCTGTCCCAATCGAGACCTTTTCCGGCTGCCAGATCTCGAGCCACCAGCGTCTCTTTCGCTCTGATTCTTTGGACTCGATTTCTTCCTTCAGATGCTTCATCTTCTTTCTGAAAATGATTGCCTCCTGAATCGTCTCGTCAATGAGGAATTTGCCTGCGTTTCCGGCCATCATCTTTGCCGCTACATCCAGGGAAGCGATGATCGCATATTGAGGCGAAGTAGACATGTGCATCATGTATGCCTCGTTGAATCTTCCATGATCTACCCTTTTTCTACCGTCCTTTACATGTATCATAGAGCCTTGAGAGAAGGCAGCCAGTAGCTTATGAGTGGAGTGCGTAGAGAAGACCACCGGAGATTTCTCTCTGTCAATGTCTGGTGACATTCCGAAGCGGCTCATATACATTCTATGAAATTTCGCATAGGCGTACCATGCCTCATCGAAGAGAACGAAATCCACAATCTTTTCAAGCTTGTCGAGGATGGTTTTCGCGTTGTAACAGAGGCCGTCATATGTCGAATTAGTGATTACAGCAAGTTTTATTCTGTAGTTCTCTTTGTCTTCCACGAGAGGGCTTTCATTTATTGCCTTTTCGATTTCACTCCATTCAAAATCCTCTTCATGGATCGGCCCGATAATTCCTAAAGAGTTTCTGCTAGGCGTGAGGTAGATTGGTATCGCACCTGTCATTATTATTGAGTGCATAATCGACTTGTGGCAGTTCCGATCTATAAGGACAATGTCCCCCGGGGTCACACAATAATGGAAGACGATCTTGTTGGATGTTGAGGTACCGTTCGTCACAAAATATGTCTCGTCGGAACCGAAAATCTTGGCAGCAGACTTTTCCGATTCTCCGATGGCTTCTGTATGCTCGAGGAGAGAGCCAAGTTCCGGCACCGAAACGGATAAGTCGCTCCTGAAAATGTTCTCCCCGAAGAAGTTATGGAAGATCTTCCCGGTAGATGACTTGAGGAAAGCCTCTCCTCCGCTGTGACCGGGGGTGTGCCACGAGTACTTGAATTCATCCACGTATCGTATGAGCTCTTTCAGAAAGGGGGGCTGCAGTTCGTCCATGTAGCGCTCTGTTGCTTCCTCAATTCTTCCCGCGATGAAAGAGGGACTGTCTTCGAGCTTCCAAACGTAGCCGTCGATCTGACTGATTATTTCGAGAGGAATCTCCATAACTTTTAGTTTCTCAGTCATGAGGAATATGGGAATAAGCATATTCCTTCCGCGGATTATCTCGATTATCTCTCCCGGGCCTAGAAACTCAGCATCTGGTTTGATCACAAGATCCCAGTCGAGCAAAACACAGCTGACATTTGAATGAGACATGAACTCAATTCTACAGTCGTAGCCTGAGTAAGACTCTATGACTGAAAAACCTCGCTTCTGAAGCTCTCTTATGATCTCTCTTGTCGCTCTCCCCCCAGTGTTTTCTGAAAGTAAGTCATCGTCAACTACCAGAACAGGAAAGTCCTTGAACAGCTCCATTCTATCCCCTCGATTCTGCCTTTCTGTAGGCAACAAACGAACCCTTCGGTACTCCGAGAAAGCTGCCGATTACATCGCACTTGGCCATAAGCAAAAAGAAGATCTCGCGTTTTGCCGAGCTTAAACCTTCTAGATTGCCCTGTCCTTTAGAGATTACTACATCGGCCCTGGAATAAACATCGAAAAAACCTCTCTGCATAGTCTTTTCCTGAGCGCCAGGTGCATCTGCTCCAGAATCGATTATCGTTGCTACTTCGTCCATGCCTATTTCAAGGGCCTCTCGCATCGTTATGTCATTAAGAGCCGGTATTGTTCTTACCGAGAAGTAGCTGTTCGGCACTCCGGAGAGTTCTAGCAGAAGTTTATCGAGAACAGCTTCGCCGCAGTTATCGCCGACTATGAGAAGCGAGTTGGTGCTTCGTATCCTTTGCGCTAGCTCTTCTAGATCATCTATTGCGAAAGGTCTCGACAGTGCATCCTTCATTGTCTTATGAATGTCAATCTTATGACCAGGAGCAACATCTATAATATTACCGGCTACCGATAGTTTCAGCGCTCCTAACAAAGGATCGTCAAGCTTGAGGAGTTCCTCCTTAAGATCGTCGTATATTTCCATAAGACTTCTGTTTGAAAGTCTCTTGACGTCACTGAAAGCGTCATGGTGGCCAAAGAGAGGTTTCAATGCCTCTCCGACCTTTCTGCCGATATCTATAGGAGTATCTGACCAATCCATCTCCGCAACCTCTTTGAGAAAGGTTCTAACAACCTGTTTCTTCTCTTCCTCTCCAGCGTTATTAACGTCTAGAATCCGTAGCAAACTGCTCAGATTGCAGGGGATGCACCTAAGATCTATCTTCATTCAATCACCTCACACTGAATTATACAGTGTTTTGTTGAGCGAGACTTCTACCCGATTTGACTTGTAGGTCTAGGCTGGAGGGGAACTTCCCGACGTAGTCGGCCTCGCCTCCTGCAGAAGGCAGCATTGCGTCCGCCGATGTTCTTTCGGCGCCTTGCGTCTAATTTCAGCAGCGACTGAGTTTTCACTCGCCTTCTCGTGAGCGAAGCGAACGTCTCGCCAATGCTCTTTCTCGATTGCTCTTTCGGAGAACGGATAACCCTCAACTCATAACCAGTTGCTTTGCTCTTTCCTACCCCCTACCTGCAGCCCCCAACCACGCTTGTTACACAGCATGATATAATTGTTCTGTATTACAGGAGGTGTTAGCAGTGTATTACAGATCAAAAGAAAATGGGATTTTTAATTTCAATCTCTACTCAAATTACAGGGCAGTAGGGAGTCGATACATCGCTACACGTCCATCGGAGCAAGAAGATGTTGTTGAGGAACTGAACAGCGAAGATGATGCGAAGCTTTTCGAAGACTTTATCTGGGCTTCTCTCCAGAGAGTTCGCGACTATATCGACTTCAAGGACTTTGATAGTTTTTGTCATGGAAGAAGGCAGTGAATGTAAGGCTAAAGGCGAGTAAAGCAACGGAAAACAGAAGATGATGTGAATAATCGCGCATAGTGTTCCGACAGTACCTCAGGCAGTGTATAATAACAAGGATCTACCAGACGGTGGTCGGAGAAAAGGAGGTAAGAATGGAACTAAACCCTTGTTCAGTTGTTTGTATAGGTATTCGAAGTCTTAGTTTTTCTAATCACGTTGTTCTTTCCTCAGAAAAAGGTGCTCGCCTTTCTCTCCGCGCTCGTCGTCCTTGCTTCTAACTGAAAAACTTCTAGAAGAGCTAGCATCCTGATAACTATTCTTGTAACTGGATTTATCCTATTTGATTGTTCTAACTTGCAGCAGGCAAGAGGAATTTGACAATTGCTTACATTCTCATGGAGGTGGGAAATATGGTTAAAAAGAGCATACTTACTCTTCTTATAATTCTTTTCATAAGCATTACAGCGTTTTCACTTACTTTCGAAGTATCAATAAGCCAGGACGCACTGGATACAGTAGCGTCTCTAGGTTTAGAGACACCGATCAACGGACGGGTACTCGTAATTGTCAGCAAGGATTCTTCTAGAGAACCTAGCTTGCAGACAGATGTAAGAGGAGTTCCGTTCTGGGGAAAGGATGTCTTCGATATGACATCTGAATCGGTAGTGGAGATCTCAGATGGAGATATGGCTGTGGCAGGTTATCCAATTGAGATATCGGAACTACCGGCCGGAGAATACTTTGTACAGGCTTTTGTAAATGTTTACACGACCTTCGCTAGAGCCGACGGTCATACCATACTCATGCACGATGACACTGGAGACGGGCAGTGGTTCTGGGAATCAGTTGGCAATGCAAAAAGCAAGACCAAGAAGATCTATCTTGATCCGGCAAATCCCGGTACAGTGAAACTGGCTATCACAGAAGTGATAATGCCCGATTATGAACTAGAGCCGGGCATGGTGCTTCAGCAGGGGAATTACTCAGATACTGAATGGGTGAAGTACATAAAGATCAAGAGCGATGTTGTTTCCGAGTTCTGGGGCAAAGATATGTATATTGGAGCCAATGTCCTTCTCCCCGAAGGTTACTACGACAATCCTGATGTGTATTATCCGGTGATCTACTATCAGGGACACTTCCCTGGAGGCAGTGCTCCGGTGGGATTTAGAGTGAACAACGACGTATATAAGTTCTGGAATGAGGAAGGAAATGCAAGATTCATAGCCGTATCGTTCAGAGATGCCACTCCTTACTACGACACGTCTTATTCCGTCGACTCGGCGAACTCTGGCCCATACGGGACTGCAATAACAGAAGAACTCATACCTTATCTCGAAAGCCAGTTCAGAATGATTCCCGAGAAATGGGCAAGAATTCTTGCAGGCGGATCTACCGGAGGATGGGAAGCCCTTGCCATGAAAGTCTTCTACCCTGACTTTTTTGGAAGAACATACGTCTGGTATCCCGATGGAGTCGACTTCAATTATTATCAGTTGATCAACATCTACAACGATGACAATGCTTATTACTCCGACTTTGGCTGGATAAAGACCGAAAGACCGAGTGCAAGAGATACTCATGGTAACATCAGTTTCACCGTGAAGCAGGAGAACTACTTCGAAATGGCTGCTGGACCGAGCAACAGATCTGGCGGGCAGTGGTCAGTTTGGGAAGCTACATACAGTCCTTTGGGAGCCGACGGATTCCCTCAGCCGATTTGGGATCAGGTAAGTGGAGAAATAAACAAGAAAGTTGCCGATTACTGGAAGAAGAATTACGATCTCAACTACATTCTTCAGGAAAACTGGGAAGAGATAGGTCCCAAGATAGCCGGTGATGTGCATGTTGCAGTTGGTGATATGGACAACTACTACCTCAATGAGGCGGTATATCTCTTGAAAGCAGCTATGGAGAAAATGGAGAACCCGGTTTCTGACATGACTTTCGATTTCGGCCCGAACCAGGGTCACGGATGGAAAGGCTGGAGTCCAGCCGACCCCAGCAAGGCACTTGCTCTCCAGGAATGGCTTGCACAGCTTTCAGACTACATGAAGGAAACCGCTCCGGAGGAAGCAGAAAAGAACTGGATCTACTAGATACTCCAACATAAAGAAGAGGGATGCTAGAATTGACCGGAGGGGAAACCCTCCGGCTTCTTTATTCAGGAGGTGTTCTTCTGAGGATTCTAATAGTCGAAGACGAGGCAACGATATCTGCCTTTCTTCAGAAGGGTTTGAAAGAGGAGGGCTTCGCAGTGGATGCAGCGAGAAGTGGAAATGAAGCCCTGGAACTAGCTTCATCAAACCAATATGAAGTAATAGTTCTGGACATTCTTTTGCCTGGCAAAAATGGTTTCGAAGTCTGCAGTGAACTGAGAGCAAGCGGTAATTACACACCTGTTCTCATGTTGACTGCTCTGGATTCTGTAGACGAGCGGGTTAAGGGGCTTAACACGGGAGCGGATGACTATCTCGTAAAACCATTTGCATTCAAGGAACTGCTTGCAAGGATCAATGCGTTGCTTCGCAGGCCGCGTGAAACTTTTGAAAGGGTTTTGAGAGTCGGGGACTTGTCTATAGATACTGTCTCTCATATGGTACGAAGGGATGACGTGGAGATTGAGCTTTCACCCAAAGAGTACAGGCTTCTGGAGTATCTTGCAAGAAATGCTCATCAGGTTCTGAGCAGGACACAGATCGCAGAAAGCGTCTGGGATCAAGATTTTTTCAGTGATTCGAACGTCGTCGATGTCTACATAAGATATTTGAGAAAAAAGATTGACGATCCTTTCTCCACAAAGCTAATCAACACTGTTAGAGGCTTCGGTTACAGGCTAGGTTGATACGATGAAAAGGATAGTTCCTATCAGGATAAAGCTGACTCTCTGGTACGTCCTTTTCCTGGGTGTTATTCTATTTGCGTTTAGCGTTTCGATCTATGCGATTCTCAGCGCACAGCTTCATAGCGAAGCCGATTCGTCATTGAGAATCGTATCTTCGCAGCTCCTTGCAAATATCGAGATCGTCCAGGATCTTCCGATATTCAGGAAGACCGTCGAAATGGAATCTCTCAGTAACAGGTTACTTGCCGAAGGATTCGCTGTCAGGTTGATGGATGGATCGGGAAGCATTGTTGAGGGTTTTGGGCCGTTTGGAATTCTAAAGGCCTCATTAGAGCTTTCTGACAGGGAATTCACTACAGTCTCTACATCTGTGGGCGTCTGGAGGATTTTCACCGTTAAGATTGGTCAGTGGGGATGGATGCAGGTGGGAGAATCTCTTTCGAGTGTCAGAATTGCCCTCTTCCGACTGTCCAGGTTGATGCTGATTCTCGGACCTACGATAATCATTCTTGCAGTGCTTGGCGGGTTTTACATGGCAAAGAAATCGCTTGAGCCCGTGGAGAGAATTACGCTGCTTGCAGAAGAGATCAGTGTTGAAAAACTCAACAAGAGGCTCAACCTGACTTTGCCAAATGACGAGCTAGGACATCTCGCCAGTACTTTTGACGGAATGCTCGAGAGACTTGAAGAATCCGTCAAGAAGCAAAGGCAGTTCACGTCTGATGCGGCGCATGAGTTGAGAACGCCTTTGACAGCGATTAGAAGTATTGTGGACGTTACACTTCACAGAGATAGGGATTCCGATGAATATGTGAATGCGCTTGTTCAGATTCAGAACGAAATTGAAAGACTTAGCAGTATTATAGATGATCTTCTTGTAATCACGCGGCTTGAGAATAGTCTTCAAAAAGGTGATTACAAAGTCTTTCCAGCAGGGGTCTTAATCGAAGATGTTCTTGACACGATAGCAGTCCTCGCCAAAGAAAAGAACATACATATTATGACGGAAATTCCTTCTGACCTTGAGATAGCAGGCGATCGACAAAAGCTTTCTAGAGCAATCTTCAATCTCGTGGATAATGCGATAAAGTACACCCCCGAGGGCGGCCAGATAAGGATATCCGGAGAGAAAGACCAGTCAAGAGAAGAAGTCGAAATTCTCATAGAAGACAATGGAATAGGAATACCGGTAGATGAGATTGACAAGATATTCGACAGGTTCTATAGAGTTGACAAGGCGAGATCTGAGACAAGGGGCACAGGACTTGGGCTGTCTATAGCTCAGGAGATAGTGAAGGCTCACAACGGAACGATAACTGTAAAGAGCTCATCTCAGCAGGGATCTGTATTCAGAGTGACTCTCCCCTTGAAAATTAGAAAACTCTAATCTGAGTCTAATTCTTCTCTAATCTCTCCGATTTATATTTGGTTGCAGCAGCGATAGAAGTTTCACATAGATGTGATCCCCGTACACAGATGTAGATCAAGCAATTGCGGGAAGGGGAGCCTGGAAATGAATCAAGCTACTCCGGCAAGGCGATAGCAAGACAGGCTCCCATTCTGGAAAAATGAAAAAAGCCCTTTTCATCATCCCCAAAATAGAAGCCAGGTGACTGGCTTCTATTATTCTAATCTCTCCGAGGGAGTGACACCGACATCCTGGAATGAATCTTAAGCATTCCCTCGGCTTGAAGGAAGCTTAAGATATCAAATAACTCGTACCTCAACATGTTCAGCTCCCCGGCCAAAGCGTCTATGTTTATATATATATCGGGATCGTTTGAGGTCAACTCCTTGAGCTTCAAGATCACCGCCTGCCTTTGCTTTTCCTTGTCAGGGATCCCGCCTCCTTCAACTTGAAGAATCCCCTTGTGAGTAATCCTGCCCATTCTGAAAGGCTTGATCTCGATCAGTTCTTCATCCACTAGTATATTCAGGCTTTCGTTCACTTCCCCGGGACAACCTCCGACTTCCCTAATCAACTCGTCAACAGAGAAGTATCTCTTTTCTCTCCCGAGAACTTTGTCGTATATCTTCGCCAATATTGATTGTTCATGCTCTGATATGCCCATTTCAATACCTCTTTGGTTTTCCTACCGGAGCCATGTAAATGACAAATTCGTCATAACCATCTAGACCTATCAACTTATCGATCTTCTCCTGATCGTAAGCTGCAATGGCGCATGTTCCAAGGTTTAGGGCCTCACAGGCAAGGTATAGATTCTGGCAGATATGACCTGCGTCCAGAAGGATTGGTTTGTATGATGTCAGGTCGTATCTCCACTCTGTCCTGTAGGGGATGACCGACCATACGAAAGTTGCAGCGCAATGTCCAACGAACTTCTGGCCTAGAGCGGCATCAGCAACTTCACTGGCGAAGTCGCCTTCCTTCTCCAAAACCAAAGAGTGAGACAAGGCGACGTAACGATAAAGGCCTCTCTTCAACCCTTTTACCAGTCTAACGAATATGTATGTCTCAAACGGGTGCCTTGCTCCAGCAGACGGGACAGTTCGCAACGTCGCATAGTTGTTTTTCATCACTGCTTTTACACCCTGAGAAGACCAGAGAAGAAAAGACAAAGCCTCAAGCGACAACTTCTCATCCGAGTAGACTCTTCTGCTTTCTCTAGAAAAAACTATCTCTCTCAAATCCTTCATTATAAGGTGAGTTGAGTTTGGGTCAGGAAGACTAATAAGGTCGTAACCCTCCGAGCTCTTCTCAAGAGAGGGCTGCGGCAGTCCCTTCATCTGATCTGTCTTGTTCATCTCTCTATTGACTTCTTGCCATATCTTGTTGCTCAAGAAAGCTCTTCCTTCCTTTCTTGTCATCATGAGAGCTCGCCTCCTTCGATTCATATAAATAAGTGTAGCACAGCAGCAAAAAAGTGAAGGACAGACTTGCAAATCTAATCAGAGCTTTTCAACAAGAGCCGCTATATGCTGGTCGCTGACGAAGACAACGTTGGCCGTCAACGGTCCGCCGTCCACCGAAGATCCGCTGTGCGCTTAAGAACGAGGACCCGCTGATCGTTGAAAGAGCGGTCCTCCGTCAGCCGTCAACGGTCCACCGTCCACCGAAGATCCCGCTGTGCGCTTAAGAACGAGGACCCGCTGAACGCTGGAAGAGCGGTCCTCCGTCAGCCGTCAACGGTCCGCCGTCCACCGACCGAAGATCCGCTGTACGCTTAAGAACGAGGACCCGCTGATCGTTGAAAGAGCGGTCCTCCGTCAGCCGTCAACGGTCCGCCGTCTACCGAAGACCGACCGATCCCGATGTGCGCTTAAGAACGAGGACCCGCTGAACGCTGTGAAGAGCCGTCCTCCGTCAGCCGTCAACGGTCCGCCGTCCACCGACCGAAGATCCGCTGTACGCTTAAGAGCAGAAAACCCGCTGAACGCTGGAAGAGCGGTCCTCCGTCAGCCGTCAACGGTCCGCCGTCCACCGAAGAGACCGCTGTACGCTTAAGAGCAGAAAACCCGTTCTACGCTGTGAAAAGCCAAAACCCTGGACACGCCTTCAACGCTTTTTTTCATTCTTTGTCAAAGAAGAGAGAACGGCTAACGCAGAATCGTTCCCGCATCTTGGAACTGATTTTTCCTTTCGGAGAACGGAGAACCGTTAACGTATAACTGTTCCTGCAACTTGCATCATGGAACTTGCAACTCTCGGTCTTGGAGAACGGAGAACCGACAACGGACAACCATTTTCTTATTCAACTCGCAATTTGTCACTTGCAACTGTTTCAAAGATCGAGATCCTGGCCAGAAGCGTGCCAGGATGACCTGAAGCAAGAAAAGACTGTCATTCTGCAGTGCTACTAGAAAGAGCGGTTATAAATTGTTCGTTATTGGTTGTTGATAAGAGCAAACAAGAAAAGAAGCATTAAAAGTCGTTTCGCTCTGAAATGCTTCCACGTCATGTCATCCCGTGATAAATTTGCACGGGATCTGGTCTTATGAACGACCCAAGGACCGAGAACCTGGCCAGAAGCATGATAGTGACCTGAAGCAAAAAAAGAGCGTCATCCCGTAGAGCCTGCCCTGATGTGCACCAATGAGCCTGCCTTAAAATGCTCCTGTTTGGGGTCTCCTGTTCATGGCTTCTAGTAAGAGCGGTTCTTGGTCGTTCGCTTTTGGTTGTTGGTAAAAGCAACCAATGGAAGGAAGCGCTACTCTTCGCTAAGCGGGAATCGCGTCCCTAGACGTTTTTCCCAGCATCACTTCCGGCGATGCTCTTCGCCGCATCACTTCTGTTCTTGCTCTTCTCGGAGGACGGGTCCATGATCTTGAGCGAAGGACCAGGGACGGCTTTTATCCTCATCCCTGCTCTAGCAGAAACTCTGAGTGAAGAGCGGTCCTCCGTCAGCCGTCAACGGTCCGCCGTCCACCGAAGATCCGCTGTGCGCTTAAGAACGAGGACCCGCTGAACGCTGTGACTCATAAACTGCACAGGTGTAACATTGAAAGTTTTGAAGTATTATATTTCTTAGGTAATGCTGCAAAGGGAGGTTATGAAATGAAAGAAGAGAATGTAAGGAAAGAGTCAAAGCTAAGTCAGGTTTTTCTTGGAATAGTGGTCATAGCTCTTGGCTTGATGATCATTTTTGTCCCTGCAATGATGTCAAACTTCTGGCTATTGTTCATCTGGCTTCCGGGGATCATAATGGAGTACAACGCGATCAAGAATAGAATCGACGGACTTCTGGTTCCCGGTGGCGTGTTGCTTGTTGTGGGGTTGGCCTTGACTCTGGGAGTTGTCTTCCCTGGATTCTACGACAGCGGCGGGTGGGGACTATTCGTTCTTGCGCCGGCATTTGGGTTATTCCAACTTTACTTGGCAGGCGGAAAGAGCCGCTCTCCTCTGTTGATTCCTGTCGCGATACTTGCAGTTATCGGAGTTATTGCCCTAATACCTTCTTCATTTTCGCAATGGGCAATGATCGTCGTGGGAGCAGTCTTGATCGTGTTTGGTCTACTTGTTCTCTTCAGAAGAAAGTGACTTGACGTCACGACCCATTTGGTAGAAATCGAAGTATTCGTCGCCTATTCGCATATATCTCTTAAGTGTTCCTTCGATTTCAAATCCCAGTTTAGAATAGAGGCATCTAGCTCTGTCATTGTCTGATCGCACCTTTAGGCCGATCCGAGTTATTCCGCTGCTTTGTGCATGCTCAAATGCGAGCTCTATGAGGGTCTTTCCAATGCCCATTCCCCAGTAAGGCTTGCTTACAGACAGTGCAATCTCTGCCCAGTGGTTGATGCGCTGTTTTGAGCCTCCTTGCATTGTGATCAGTCCGATAAGCTTGTCTTCACATTCGGCCACCGCCATAAAGCTGTTGGCCTGTTCGTTAAACGATGCGATTATCTGTCTTTCAGCCTCTTCACTTAAGGTCAACTCGTTTCTTCCGAAACTCAGATAATCAGACTCTCCGGCAATGAAATTGATGTAGGCAAGTATTCTCCTTGCATCTTCTTTATCTGCGGTTCTAAACAAACAAATGCGGTCATTTTTAAGAACTCGCTCTTTCAAGACTCTTCTAGAAGGGGAGCTTTTCATCCTCGTCATCTCCGTCTGTCGGCAGCTGCATTTCTTCAGAGGACTCTGTCTCAATTGAGGCCAAAAAGCTTGAGTACTGTCTGTCCAATTCTTCCTTTTCCCTTTTAAGGGTTATCAGTCTCAGGCGAGCTGCGGTAAGAAGCTGAATTGCTTTCTGATAAGCCTTGAGTGCAACCTCGACATCTATCTGAGAGTTGCTTCTGAAATACTCGTCGATAGATCTTATGTATCCAAGCAGCTTCTTGAAATCCATAGAGTTTATTTGCTCTTCTTTCAGCTTCAAGACTGATTCTAACGTCTTTTCATCCATGTCACACCTCCGATTTGACTTCATCTATGGTAGTCTTTGCCTCTCCATCTTTGAAAACGCAGTCCAGTGAGTCGCCTGCCGAAACCGCCTTCGCGCTGTTGATTATCAAGCGACCTCTTTTCAACACCACTCCACCGAAAAGCAATGATGCGGCGTAGCCCCCATGGAGTGTAAGCTCATCAAATAGTTTATCTAGATCATCTCCTGAATTCGCTATTAGGTCATCGAACAACCTGGTTACTCCCTTGTCAAGTGTTTCAACGAGTATTGCGGAATTCATGAGATGTTTCTCAAGACTGTTTCCGAACCCTCTGTGATCAAGACGACTCTCGGCAAACGCCAGGTTTCTTTGTATCGAGCTGTCGGCACTATTTACCAGAGCGTCCGTTAATGCGAAAATCTCATTCATGCCTCTCTCAATCGAGAGGACGTATCTAGCCGGATTGAACGATCCAAGATCGTTCATCGCAAGGAGGATTCTGTGAGTAATCGTTCCTGAAAGAACTCTGGATCCATCTTCAAAGAACTGGTCCGTGCGATTGATGGTTTCTCCTATCCTATCGGCTATGAACTGGAGTCTATCGGGTCCTGTCTCGTTCTCGGCCCTTTCGAAGAGCCACTCAATCTCATCTCCCATCAGATCGGAGAATTCGCTCAGGGTATCGACGTAATCATTTACCTGTTCGCTTATTCCGCGTGCAACTGCAGTAGGAGTATCAAAACGCTTCCAGGCAACGAAGTCAGGTATAGTAACGTCTCTTTCATGGCCAATAGCACTCAGTACTGGGCAATACTTCTTGTTGAATTCCGAAATTGCCATTCCTAGTTCAAGACTATCGAAATACATTAGATCGCTTGCAGAACCCCCTCCTCTTGTAAGAACTATCACGTCATACTTCACAGGACAAGATTCTATTTTCTTTAGAGCAGAAAGAACACCCGGAACTGTTCTATTGCCTTGCATATATGATTCGTAGAGATGCACTACGGGCTTGTACGGGTAGTTGACGGAGAGATTTGAGAAGAAATCCCCCAGTCCAGCTGCAGTAGAAGAAGAGATCACAGCAACTCTCTTTATGGGAGGCAGTTCGCCTAGATCATGCTCTTCAATTCTTAGAGCTTCCTTTGCCTTCAGGGCAAGGTAGATTTCCCTTCTTCGCGCAGTTATATCGGACTCTCCTATTGGAGCTATCGTATCTATCCATATCGAGAAACTTGCCCGGGGTTTGTAGAAGCTAAGCGTTCCTTCGAAGAGCCACTTCTTTCCCTTTATCTCAGACGAGCTCTTCAACGCCAGCTGTTTTCCCATTCTTGCGAAAGCCGCTTTTCCGGAGATCATGCTGAGGTCTATTCTCCTCTTTGTTCCCCGCTCTTCATAGTCTTGAGAGACACTGATGTAGACGTAGTTGCCTCTAACAGTTAAGTTAGTAACGTCGGCTGGAAACTTCACCGCGAGGTTGTTCAAGCCGGCACTGGTCAAAACCTTTCTTACGTGCTCAAGCATCGTGTCGAGATCCTTGAATTCTAGCGTCGCCTCTGCCATAAGCAGTTCCTCCAATGATCATTCTCTTCCATTATAAAAGAAGAGGACGCCGGAAGGCGTCCGCAAATTGGACATCAATCAACAGCTCTACCTTGCCGTGTATCCACCATCAACCATAAGCGATTCTCCATGAACGAAAGATGCTTCGTCACTTGACAAGAAGAGAACTGCGTTCGTCACTTCTCTTGGCTCTCCCAGTCTTCCTATTGGATGCAGTCCGACTAGCATGTCGTGCATGTCAGTTCCCTCTTTCATTCCGGATGCTTCAAGTAGAGGAGTCTTTATGAAAGCAGGATTTACGGCGTTTATCCTGATATTCTTGCTTGAGTATTCTAGAGCTGCCGCTTTTGTCATACCGACAACTGCATGCTTAGCGGCGACATAGGCAGAGGCGTTGTTGAAACCAACCTTACCAAGGATCGAGGAATTGTTTACAATTGCTCCCCCGCCTTGCTTAAGCATCTGCTGGATTTCATACTTCATTCCGTAATAGACACCAAGCAAATTGATCGAAATCACTCGCTCCCAGTCCTCTTCGGGGTACTCAGATAGAGGAAGAGAAGGTCCGCCTATCCCTGCATTGTTGAATGCAACGTCAAGCCTTCCGAACTTCTCGACAACAGATTCGACGATTCTCTTCGTCTCCTGAGCGCTCGAAACGTCATGTTTCATGAACAGGGCCTTTCCCCCTGCATCATTTATCTCTTGAGCGAGTTCTTTGCCCTTTTCTTCATCAACGTCCGTAATGACAACTTTCGCTCCTTCCTCGCTGAAGGCCCTGGCGCTATCTGCACCAATCCCGGAACTCCCGCCTGTAATGAGCACTACTTTCCCTTCGAATCTTTTCATGTTCTCCCTCCTTTCACTCCATGTTACCGCCGATAGTTTTTCTCGGGTATGTTAATTGTATCACAAAACTGCTTATGCATGAAGATGAACGAAGAGTGTGGTCGGTTTTTTGAAAAGATTATTCAAGAGAGTCTTCGAGGTCTGCAATCTAGCGCGAAGGAGGCGGCTGATCTCTTGTTTCTTCAATCAGTTCTATGAAAATTGGAATAGGAATATGGCGGGAAGAACGAACTCTTCGAGATTTGTTGCTCGGCGGAATCTACTGCCCTGCAATTGAGAGTGAGAAAATGCAAAACGTCTTTTCCTCAGCGATCAGCACTTCGAGTTTGCACAGTGAAAAGGGGCCAAACAAGGTTTGTGCTCGGCCCCGTAGAGCAACTTTTGGATCAACTAAGTGAAGTGAGCATTGTGCTTGCAGTAGATCACTCTATTGCAAGCCATCCATCCTCAAGCTCAAATAACGCTACAAGATTCACTACGGCGGTATCGTTGGGCGCCAAGTTGAATTTGCGTACAACTTCTCTTGTGGTACCGTCAGGGAGTTTCTCGATAGCCGTTATCTTGTGCCATGGACCGGGTGTGTTCGCGACTTTTCTCTTTCCCTTCCCAACTTCGCCGAGGTCCACATCATCAACGATTACATCAATTGGATTAGTAGACTTGTATTCTACGCCGTTGATAACTATGTCTCTATTGTCAACGAAGACACGGTGTTCCTTGCCAATCACGTAGAGAAAGAACCCCAAGGCAACCAGCACTACAACAAGGGCAATCCTAATCACGTTTCTTTTCATAAAATCACCCTCCAGTCCTTTCTTCGATCGCGGCCTTTATGGCTGCCTTTGCCTGTCTACGTTCGGTCTCTTTCTCGACCTGCCTTCTCCAAGCGTAAAGAGCAAGCGAGATTGCAATTATTCCATACGAGACAAACACTCGGAAGAACTCTCCAATTTGAGCCTGGCCGAGAAGTTCTTTGCCGGCTCTTGGAGCGACAATGAAGGTGAGATGGAAGAGTGTGATTCCAATGAAAACATTCGGAATGGTTGCTTTGGCGACTGAAGCACCTCCAATCAGGAGGGCGGCAATGGCAAAGGTTCCAACCTGATCGTGTGAGTTGTAAGTGTTTATTGTGCCTATGTTTTGAAGGAATATTATCTGACCAAAACAAGCCAAAACTGTCGAGATGACTATTGATAGTGTCCTCGTCCGATCGACGTTTATACCCGCAGTTGCGGCCACCTGCATGTCTTGTCCTACAGCCCTCATGTCTTGCCCAAGCTTTGTTCTTGTGAACCAGAAGACAAAGATACATAGTGCAGCAATGATTGCGAAGAGTCCAAGCGGGATTATTACACCGCCGACTTGAATCGACCACATATTATCAAGAGCTTTTCTGATAGTTAGTAGGTCGATCGCGTTTCTAACTCCGTATCCGCGTGGTAGCAACAGCTTATTGCTTGTTATTGGTATCACACTTCCCATACCATAAAGAATGGTTAGTTGATAGATACCGTTTATGAAAAACCCGAGAATCATCGATGTAACCATCTCTCTACCTTTTGCTCGGTTGAGAATGCTTCCGGCAAGAAGACCAAGGAGGATCGCTATCGGCATTCCTACTAGCATGGCCAGGACAACGCCTGGAATTCCAACTACTCCCCAATCTAACATGAATATCAAGCCCATTTGACCAGCCATGGCGCCCAAAACAATGCCAAAGTTCAATCCCATACCGGCCATTACTGGTATAAGCAAAGATATGACCAGGAAGGAGTTTCTTCCAAGTCTTGTTATGATTTCATTTAAGAGGTAATCAGTCGAGAACCCCGACAACGGTACTGCGAATATCAGGAGAATTATGAAAAGTATTGGGACCGCATTGGATATTGCAAATCTTACCAATGGGTTCTTTGCTCGTGTTAAGCTCTGATCCTTCATTTTGTCACCTTCGTTCTTCTCGTCAAAGCATAAACGATCATACCGTTGGAGACGATTATTCTTATTACCTCTGACATGTCACTCTTAATCAAGTTGTTCATAACAGATGGAGTCATCGTCAGAATACCTTGAAAAAGAAAGGCTCCTATAATGACATTGCCCATAGATGCTTTTGAGACAGATGCACCTCCCAGCAGCAAAGCGGCTACTGCAGGAAAAGCCATTAGTAGAGGTGCCATATAAAGCTGAATGAACCCGAAGCTCTGCTCATAGACTAGAATTCCTACAGCGGCGATTATTGTCGAGATTACGACTGATAGAATTCTCATCCTATCGACGTTTACACCTGCAGCCTTTGCGTAAATGGGATTCGATCCTGCTGCAGTCATAGCGGTTCCCAGCTTAGTCTTAAAAAAGGCCCAGACAATAAGCGCCATTAGACCAAAGAAAAGAACCGTTCCAGTCGGGAAGAAGAACTTCCCTATTTTAATACTAAGGAAATTATTTAGAATCCCAAGCCAATAACCTTCGACACTTATGGTGGTTCTCAGTCCAGAACCGCCGTACCCCCAGATCATGTTAGGACTCTTGTATGGCAAGAGTAGCCACATCATACTCATGAAGGCTACAGAAGAGAATCCGACATACGTTGCAACGACCATTTCATCGCCCTTTACTCTGTTAAGCAGAAGTCCGTAGAAGAACCCCAGGATTGCGGCGATGGGGATTGCGATTCCTATCGCCGTTAGAAATCCCGCAAGGCCAGTTACTCCAAGTTCGATACTTGTGACCGCTCCAATTAGTCCGGCAATGACGCCCAACTGCATACCAAAGTTCAGTCCACAACCTGACTGGACCATAGGAACAAGTGAAAGCACGAGTACTGAATTCATTGCGAACCTAACGATTGTATCGCTGATCGAAGTGCCAACACTTATGTTAACGAATGGAGCAATTACAAACATAGAAAGCAGGAAGAGAGCGATTATTACTCGAGGCCAGCCGGCCTTCTCTATCAACTTCCTTATACTCTCAAGCATTTGCCTTCACCTCTTCCTGTTCACCTAGCATTAACAGCCCGAAGTCGGCAGGGTCAGCAGTAGGCAGAAGGATTCCCGCGATCTTTCCTTCATCAACTATCGCTATTCTGTCACATATTGAGCGTAGCTCTTCAAGCTCGGAAGACGTCATGATTATGGTGGTTCCATGCTCCTTGTTCTGTCTTCTAAGAGTCTCGAGGACAACGCTCTTTGCACCGACATCGATTCCTCTAGTTGGCTCAGATACGAAAAGAAGGTCGGGTTCAAGAACAAACGCTTTGGCAAGACAGACTTTCTGCTGATTGCCTCCGGAGAGCTCTTTTGCATTTTGCCTTTCACTGACACACTTTATCTGAAGCGATTCCACATATTCTCTGGCAACCCTGGAAATCTCTTTGTCATCGCGCCATTTAATGAGGCCGCCAAGTAAATTCCTGATGAACCTTCCCTGAATCTGAATTGCTGTGAATACGATGTTCAGATCTATTGGCTCATCCAGAAGAAGACCGACTCCTCTTCTGTCTTCAGAAACGAACGCGATTCCTTTGCTTAGAACAGCTACAGGGTTATTAAGCGGAAGCCTTTCGCCTTTGTAATATACTTCTCCTTCCGAAGGGAAGAGACCCATGACTCCATTTGCTATTCCGAGTTTGCCTTGACCGGCAAGTCCTCCAATACCAAGGATCTCACCTTTATGAACCTTAAGGTTGACGCTGTTTACCTGTTCACCTGGCATGTCAACCCAAAGATCTTTGATTTCGAGAACGATTTCCGATTCAGTGCTTCCCTTTGAATGCAATGAAGCAGAATCCTTAATTTCTCGGCCAACCATAAGAGAGGCAATTTCCCTCGGCGTAGTCTTTGAAGATTCCAGTTCTCGGACGACCTGCCCATCTCTAAGTACAATCAAGCGATCAGCTATTTCTAGAACCTCGCTCAGCCTGTGGGTTATGAAGATTATCGATAGTCCCAGATTGGCAAGCTTTCTCGCCGCCCTTAGCATCGTATCAGCTTCCGATTCTGTAAGAACTGCCGTAGGTTCGTCAAGGACAAGCAGTTTAGTTGACTTCCTGTCCATCTCTCTCGCTATCTCAGTAAACTGCCTGTGACCTACCGGCATTTCGCTCACAAGCATATCCGGATCAAGTTGAACCTCCAGCTTCTCTATAGCTGCTACTGCTCTCTTATGCATGTCGTCTCTATCAAGAGTTCGCAATCTCTCACCGAAGACTTCTACGAAGATATTGTAATTAGTAGATTCTCTGTTCAGTAGTATGTTCTCTGTAGCAGTGAAACCCGGGATCAATATAAATTCCTGGTGCACCATTCCTATTCCGGCTTCGATGGCCTCAAACGGACTGGCGAAATTGACTTCCTTATCATTTAGGAATATCTTTCCCTGAAAACCACCCGTCTCGTGGATGACAGGCAGACCGAAAAGAATATTCATGAGAGTAGACTTCCCAGCTCCATTTTCGCCAACCAGTCCTATGATCTCGCCCTTCCCAACTTTCAAAGTAACATCTTTCAGAACCTGGTTTCCGAAGAACTCCTTACTTATGTTCTCCATCCTCAGCAAATATTGCTTTTCATCCATGACTTCACCCCAATACCGAAGGCTAGAAAGAGTCAAGAAAAGGGGGGTCGCCCCCCCTCTTGACGTTATTCAGCTTAGAAGTTTAAGAATTTTGCAGGAACCTCAACTTCGGTGATTCCCATGTAACCTTTGCCAAATATGTAGGTATCCTGATAGATGAGGAGATAGTTTTCCTGTTCGATTCCATCGGCATCGATGTAGTAGCTGCCATTCCAGCCCGCACCTGGTGTATATTCTGCGAAAGTGGCCATTACTGCATCAAAATCATCGATTTCACACTTGCCGTCGATAACGTTCTTTGCATGTTCAGCAAGAGCTGCCGTCGTTGTGTAACCGAGCGAGTAGGCCCATGTTCCCATTCTTCCGGCTCCGCCCTTTGCCACAACAGCCTCTTCAACCTTGGCAAGAATTGCTGGCCAGTTGCCAGTTTCTTCTTCGGTGAAGGATATGCCGAGGGCTCCGGGGTAACCCATCAGAGGAGAAGGTAGATCGGCTTCAATGAAGAATCCACCAAGCTCTGCGACTCTCTTCAGAAGAGGTTCTGTATGAGCGTCATTCGTACAGAAGAACGCAGTGTTTGCGCCGTATTCGTCAAGCCAGGCAGGGACTTTCTCCAGAATGAACTGCTGTGCGCCGGCGATTCCAACGTCTCCGACGGGATCGGGTGAACCCATGTCGATGAACTCAAGTCCGAGTTCCTCACAAGATGCTCTCATGATGTCTCTTCTCTTCGATAGAAGTTCGTAAGACATGTGCCTCGGGAAGGAGATGTGCATAAACTTCTCTGCGCCGAGCTGCTTGGCTGTGTAGATAATTAGATAGCCACGGGCAAGTGAGTCAGCATTGACTGAGAGATGGGCCGCATCGGCTAGCATTGGGGGATCTTCGTGAGGCAGACCGGCAAGAAGAAGAATGTCCGGTCTTGTCTCCCTGATTCTTCTGAAGCTCTCAACTGTTCCAGGAATAGCCTGGTTAACAATTATTGCCTTCATAAGAGGATCGTCTGCAAGACCGGTTATCTGGGCGATAACAGTCTCCTGTTCAGACATGAAGTTGTCAGGGTAGGTGAGGTGAACGATCATCCCACCGGAAGCGGCATCTCCGTATTTCTTGATCAGTGCTTCGGCACCTCTAAGATCATCCTCGGACTGAGAAACGGTTCCCGTCACAACACCGATGTGATAATTCGCGGCAAACATGAAAGCCGCACTTACAAGAACTACCAGTAGAACTAACAGTGCTTTGCGCATTCAAAAAACCTCCTTTATAAGGAATTGAGGCTGCCCTATAGGCATCCAATAATCATAAATATCTCGTGACCGAAAAAGAAGCCGGATAGCCCGGATATCAAATAGGAAAGCATAACGTTTAACGAAACTAGTTTATCACAATTCTGGGTCATTTATGTAATCACTTCGTTCTCCGCTATTCCTAATTCAAGCTGTTAAGAGCCACCTGATTTGTTTTCCTTGTTTCATTCTTTGGTATGCGGGTTTATAATCCTCCTAATGACTGAAATCACCTCGAAAGTGCTTACTTTCTTTGCGTTGATAGGAATTGGCTTCATATTGAGGAGAACTAATCTGGTTGACGATCTGTTCACAAAAGGAGTAACTAGATTCGTTCTTTACGTAACTCTTCCTGCTCTGATAGTTGATTCGATGAGTTTTGAATACTCTTACGAGATGTTTTCTTACTCCATAATATTGTTAATTGCCGCGGCGCTCATTATACGGTTCTATGGTTTCTTGCGGTCTTTTCGGCAAAGGCGCTCAAGATTACCGACGATTCAAGAAGTGTCTTTCTCTATGCTGTTCTCTTCGGAAACGTTGCCTATATGGGTTATCCTGTCGTCGAACTAATAATCGGGAAGGAAGGAGTGTTCTATAGCGCCGTCTTCAATATCTGGTTCAAGGTTCTGACCTGGACTGTCGGAGTGAGGATCATGTCACATGAGGCCCGTCTGTCAAGGAAGAAAGGCCTTCTCAATCCAGGAACGATAGCTGTTTTCGTAGGCCTTGTTCTTTTCTTCACTCCGCTCAGGCTTCCGTCATTCCTCGATGAAGCTCTTGGGCTTCTCGGGGAAAGCACTATCCCTCTGGCCATGGTAGTTGCGGGGATTATTTCGGCCAGTACGAGACTCTCCACGATATTTAAGAGCAGAATTATTCTCTTCTGCAGTCTTCTTAAGCTATGCATTGCGCCTTTGATCGTTTTTTGCCTCCTATCGTTTGTAGAACTGCCTTCTGTTGTCGAAAAGATTCTGATAATCATGAGCGCAATGCCGGCTGCAGCTAACACTTCGATCTTCCCAAGGATATTTGACTCCGACTATGAACTCTCATCCAAACTCATAGCCTCTTCTACGTTATTCTCACTGATTTCAATCCCGTTAATCATCTCTTTTCTCGATTGAAAAAGTCAGATATTAACTCGCTATCTTTCATTTTGGACGTTGATAATGCTATTATCCCTCTATGATAGCCGTCAAAGAGAGGTGTTTGCAGTGAAAAGGTCCGTTTTGATTTTGCTCCTGATTCCTGTCGTTCTGTTTTCCGGAAGTGTGGGACTGGTGCTTTCCGGAGGAGGTGCGAAAGGTGCTTATGAAATAGGCGCGTGGAAGGCTCTTATAGATCTCGGAATCGAAATAGGCGGCGTCTACGGGACCTCGGTAGGTTCCTTGAATGCAGCGGCCGTTGCCCAGGGAGACTTTGAGAAGGCACTTGAAGTTTGGAGAAACATTTCTGAAGATAGCGTTATGAGACCTACAGAGTCTCAAAGAAAGCTTATCGAAGCGTGCGGAGGTAGTGATGACTGGAGTGTCGGAGAACTTTATCAGGGTGCGGTAGATGTAATAAACCGCGGTATTGATGTAACTCCACTTAAGAATCTTCTTAGCTCCGTCATCTCTGAAGAGGCAGTCAGAGGCTCGTCGGTTGATTTTGGACTAGTTACATTTGATTTAACCGATGCCAGGCCAGAAATGCTTTTTATAGAAGATATTCCTCAAGGCCTACTAATCGACTACATAATGGCTAGTGCGAATTTTCCAGGATTCCAGACAGTTGTCATTGATGGCAAGGCCTTTATCGATGGTGGAATATATTCAAATCAACCTGTTGAAATGGCAATCGAGAGAGGCTTCAAGGAAGTCGTACTCGTTGATATAGGGAGAGTTGCGTTAAGGGACAGGATCGGCAAGATCAAGGCATTCTTCACCGGCACTAATCTGATTCATATCAGGCCTAGGGTTATGTACGGAAGCACGCTGGATTTCGATGCTGAGAAGACGAAGCTGCAGATAGAAGAGGGTTACTTAGACACGCTGGCTGCTTTTGGGCTGGTGAAAGGAGAGTACACCTACATATTTGAGAATAGGGATGTGTTCAGGGAAATGTTTGATTCCCTTCCTCCCCAGAAGAGAGCTGAAGCGATCAGGATCATTAATGATCGTCAAGAGTGGGACGACCATGACAGGTTCTATTCTGAGCTGCTGGTTTCGCTGGAAAACATAATCAAGGGAGACGATCCGATGATTGCTGTAGTTGACCGATTGGCATCTATGATGAAGATTCCTTCACTGACTCTATACAGCACTGAGGAACTTCTTGAGGCCATTAAGCTCAGTTATTCCGCAAATGGGTTTGAAGGTGATTTGAATTCGCTAGTACCCTACGAAAGAATGCTTGAGTTTGTTCTCTTTCTGTACGACAATGCAGAAGTACCCTCGCCCCCACCGCAATTTGAACGATTCAAATCTTCCTTCATGATTTTGAATGGAGTAGAGGAGTAGAAGATGAGATGGATCATTTTAATGCTGGTTGTAATAGTCGCATTTTCCGGGTGCGTACCGATGGCACTTATGATGGGTCCGGAAATGCTTCCAATAGGGACGTTGAAACAGTCTGTCGGAATGGACCTCCTCGTTGGGTTCGAAGAATCGATTCTTGCTCCCTGGAGCTTTCAGTACCTTGCTCGCATGGGTCTCACAGAGTATCTTGAAGGCTCTCTTAGAGTTGCGATACCGAGCATCTTCATTTCTGCTCCTGCGGCAACATTGGAGGCCGGTGCTAAATTGGGAATTCCTGGCTTCAGGAATGCAGCCATTCTTGTTAGCGGAGGAGCATTCCTTGGCAAAAGGCCTAGCGGTATAAGCGGAGACGACTACTTCATACCTTTCCTAAGAGTTGCTCCAATGGCGGGCGTAAGCATCGGAAACTGGATGGTGGGAGCAAAGCTTCAGATATTCGTTGCTAGCGAAATGGGGATTATCCCCGGAGTCTTCTTGACCAACGGGAAGTTGTTTTTCGAACTTGACATTCCTTTTGTAGACAGCACTTCCAATCCAGACGGTGGCCTGTTCGGAATAGCCGTCACGTTCTAATCACCGCTCATTAGCTCGAACTCCTTGAGTCGAGCAATTCTTGCAACTACGATATCGGGAGTTCTCTCGAGCCCGGCGTTGTAGAATTTTGCAATGTTGTTGTAATAAGCTCTGGCAAGCTCCAAACGGTTTTCTGTATCGGCCAATGCCTTTTGAAGTCGTGAGACCGCGCCGCTCTATTTCAGTTCGGGATAATTCTCGATGATAAGCAGAAGAGTATCTGCAGCAGTCTCATTTCGTAAAGCGGCTATTCTTGTCTGTACAGCCTGTTCGTGCTTCATGAGACCGATAACAGAGGCAGAAAGCCTTGGTATCAGATCGTGCCTTCTCTTTAGCTGAAATTCAACCAGTGAGTAGCCCTGTCTAACTCTCTCACGTAGAGCCTTCAAGCTATTGTAGACGGTCCACATCCAGCTAATTAGCCATACACCCGCTTAAGAACAAGGAACCGCTGAACGCTTAAGAACGAAGACCCGCTGAGCGCTGAAGAAAACAACATTGACCGTCAACGGTCCACCGTCCACCGAAGATCCCGCTGTGCGCTTAAGAACGAGGAACCGCTGAACGCTGTGAAGAGCGGTCCTCCGTCAGCCGTCAACGGTCCGCCGTCCACCGAAGAGACCGCTGTACGCTTAAGAGCAGAAAACCCGTTCTACGCTGTGAAAAGCCAAAACCCTGGACACGCCTTCAACGCTCTTTTTCATTCTTTGTCAAAGAAGAGAGAACGGCTAACGCAGAATCGTTCCCGCATCTTGGAACTGATTTTTCCTTTCGGAGAACGGAGAACCGTTAACGTATAACTGTTCCTGCAACTTGCATCATGGAACTTGCAACTCTCGGTCTTGGAGAACGGAGAACCGATAACGGACAACCATTTTCTTATTCAACTCGCAACTTGCCACTGGCAACTGTCTCAAGGATCGAGATTCTGACCCGGAGCTTAGTTAGAATGACGGTATTAGATGCTTTCCGGATAACCTAAGACTGTCATCCCGTGATGGGTCTGCACGGGATCTGGTCTTATGAACGACCCAAGGACCGAGAACCTGGCCAGAAGCATGATAGTGACCTGAAGCAAGAAAAGACTGTCATTCCGCAGTGCTACTAGAAAGAGCGGTTATAAATTGTTCGTTATTGGTTGTTGATAAGAGCAAACAAGAAAAGAAGCATTAAAAGTCGTTTCGCTCTGAAATGCTTCCACGTCATGTCATCCCGTGATAAATTTGCACGGGATCTGGGTTTCGTTTTTATCCAAGGATGCGTCAATGATCTTGGAAACGACGGAGGAGGTCTTTAGTTTTTTACTAGACCCTAAACCCCATACCTTAGACCCGATCCCTTCGACCCCCAATGGTTG
>NZ_JPGZ01000001.1:0-89839 GCF_003351125.1 Mesotoga sp. Brook.08.YT.4.2.5.2. | reverse complement strand
TGCTTTTCATTTTCTTCTTCTCTGGTAAATAGAAACAAACGTCAAAACTTTCACTGGATATGTCCACTCCTACATACAACATGAGGGTTCCTCCTTTCACAACCTCGTACAAGGTGCGGTCTTTTCGACCATTACTCTCAATCGTGTTAAGAAGGGTGCCCAACCTGGCATACAGGCTCTAAGCCTAAGGATGACGACTGGCTACTCCCTCTACCCTCATTCTATACTCTCTACTTCCTCTCTTATGACAATACACGAGAATGACGGGATTTGACTTTTTCTTTACTTTAGGGCTTGCAACTCGGAACTGAGAACTTGCAACTGCTCCATCTCAAGGACGGCGGACCGTTGACGGGCAACGGTGTTTTTCATCAGCGACCAGCGGGTTCACCGCTTTTAAGCGCACAGCGGCTCTTATGCCTGCAACTTGGAACTGACAACTTGCAACTGATCTTTCGAAGGACGTCTTTTCAAAGCTTACGTGCGTCTTCACCTGCGTCAGCAGACTGGCGTGTTCTTGCCTTCGAATGCCTTGACTGAGTTGGGCTAACAAAGTAGAATGAATTCAGCAACGCTATATGCCGTTTTTGGAGGCGATTCTGATGTTGGTTTTAGCTCATAGGGGTATGGGGAAGGGCAGATACGAGAATACGCTGAAGTCTTTTGAGGAGGGTCTGTCCTTTGGCGCACATGGCATTGAGCTCGACGTAAGGCTTACGAAGGACGGCGCAGTGATCTTGAATCACGATCCCGATCTCAAGAGAACTCTGGGATTGGATGTCAAGCTATCTGAAACGACACTCGACGAACTGGACAAGATGGACCTGATTGGATTTGATTCTCTAACTACTCTCGAAACGGTTTACAAAGAGCTCCCCGAAGAGACATTTATTGATGTCGAAATCAAGGCCGTTGAAGCCGTCCCTCAAGTAATAAAGATTATCAAGAGGTTTGATGCGGTTGAGAGAACAATGTTCTCCTCTTTTCATCATGATTGTTTGCTTGCATTCACCGAGGAGTTCTTCGGCAATCCAATGATTGCACCTATAATAGATAAAGAGATCCGCCAAGTCGGCGGCGAAGAGTATCTGGCGGGCGTCATAAAGAAGTACAAGCCCTACTCAGTAAATCTCAACAAGGATCTCTTCGAATATTTGGGATTGGAAAAGGGCCTCTCTATGTTGCGGAAGGTACGTGAAGGCGGAACAAAAATTTCACTCTGGACGCTGAACGATCAGAATTTGCGCCTCAAGGTCAGGGAAGTCTGCGACTTTTTGATCACCGACTGTTCTGATAAGATGAGGGAGGTAGTATGAAGAAAACTATACGCAAAAGTCTAATTGTCACCTTTCTAATCTTAACTTCACTGACGATGCTTCTTGTATCCTCTTGCGGAGAGAAGACAGTCCAGCCCGAAGAGCAAATATCGCTTTCTCGGGAAGAGATTCTTGCTCTTTCGGGAATTGAGGAGAGTGAGATCGATTTCAGAAAGGTCAAGCTAGACGTTTCAGGAAAGCCTCAGCTTACTATTGCCGTTTACGACGGAGAAGGGAGAGAGATCTTCTCAAAGGACTTCCCTCAAAGTGAAGTTAAGGGAGGCTACGTTGCGGTTGCAGTGATCAAATCAGAGGTACTCGATGCCTTGCGATTTCTATATGGCGTGACCGACTCGAAGGGAAGTTTCTTCCCAATAGTTCAGGACTTGCCGTACTTCCAGTATCAGAACGTTGTTGTCAACAACGCCGATGTTCCAAGAATATCCTCAAAAGGAGAGTTTAGATTGTCTAGCGTAACCTTCGGTCAGGAAAGGCAGGAGGTTTTTCTTAGAGTGAAGTAGACTCGATACTTCGGGAGGGGATTGACCTGAAAAGGCTTTTCGTGGTGGTGATTCTTATGGCTTCTTTAATGGCATTCGGAGCAAGCTTGCCCAAAGAAAGGATTCAAAATGCCCTAAGTATTCTTCAAGAGCTTTCGGAAACGGAAGACAGTGGATCTTTTGCTGAGTTGATGAGTAAGTCTAGCGGAATAGTGATTTACCCTGAGATGGTGAAAGCCGCGCTTGGATTCGGCGGGCAGTTCGGAGAGGGTTTTCTGCTCAAGAGAGGAGAAGATGGCCGCTGGTATGGACCGTTGTTTCTCAAGCTGTACGGTATAAGCTACGGATTTCAGGCCGGCGTTCAAAAGAGCGGTCTGGTGCTTGTCATTATGAACGAGAAGGGCATTGAAGGTTTTCTAAGCAATAACGTTACCCTTGGCGGAAGCGCCTCAATTTCAGCCGGGCCCACGGGCAAGACCCTCTCTGCAGATACTGATTACAAACTAGAAGCTGCCATTTACTCTTATTCAGTCAGTAACGGCATCTTCGCCGGTGTATCACTGGGCGGTTCGATTGTACGCCAGGACACCGAAACAAACAGGGAGTATTATGGGCTATCGCTTACTCCCACCGAGATTATTGAGAGGGAAGCAAGCGGAGTGGGAATCGAAGAGCTTGTTGGATTTCTCAATTCATTGATTGGCCCCAAAGAATAGGCTTGCGCTTTAGCAATAAGAAACTGCAATATTCCGAAAAGCAAATCGAGTCTCAACTTCGATGCTCAGGTTTGAGAGCTTCTGTTTTTTCGATATCCAGCCTTCACGTACTATAATGGCACCAAGGCAGTTCTTCCTTTGCCAGATAGGGTAGGTGAGGTTTTGAGACTTCTCTTGGTTCTGTTCATTGCTCTTGTAGCGGTTGGTCTTGCTGTGAATATCGAAACGATTGAGAGCCTCAAGGACAGCTGCCATAGTGCGGATTCTAAGGGCTTTGAGATGGAAGGCGGCAGCTCCGCAACCGTTACTGCAATTCCCTATGAAGCCGTCTCGGAACTGGGCATTCCGATCGATGATCTAGTAGGGCTCTTGTTTTTTGAGCTGCCGGAGAACTCTTCGGAAGTATCCTTTCTAAATGTTACTGTGGCAGGGAAATGCAAACGTGGCGAAGCTGTGGATGGGGTTTGGGCAGATCTTTATGTAATTGGGGAAGGGTTCCTTGTTCAAACTACAAGGTATGATCCATTTATTCTGATAGATTCAAATAGACTAGTAGTTGCTCTTTCGAGTTATCTCGATACGTCAGTTTACTATTCGGTTGTTCTGAACGGAAGTAGAGCAACCTTCAAATGGGAGTTCAACGTTGACTAATGATGTAGTTAGACGATCGCATTCAGAGAATAGAGCGGAGAAAGTAAATGAGAAAGCTTAGCAGAAAGATCTCACTACAGTTCCTGCTCTTCGTTCTTGCGGTGCTAACTTTGCTTGTAACGTTGCTGGCGATCACTTTCATCCAAACAGCAACCGATGAGTACAAGAGCTACCTAACCGAAAAGAAACAGTCTGTCTTTCAGTGGTTCATAGATCTGCGCAGAGATCTGAAACTCTTTGTCGATCGTTACGCTCTCGAGCAGGTCCTTGAAAGTGGGTATGACATTCTCGTTCAACTCGGTGATGAGAGAGAGATTATTCTTAACAGGTCGGCTCTTTCCGACGAAGAGATTGATGAGATCGAAAGGTCGGGAAACGGATTTAAGATGCTTGAAAGGCAGCTCGTGTACTTCTCTACAATAGTTAGCAATGAAGTTCCGTACCTCGCAGGGATTATCTTCGACAACAACGATATCGAGAGTCTTTCGTCGTTTATCGGACAGGATGGGATTGCCTTCCTGCTAATCGGCGATTACTTTGTTATTCCGAGAGAGTTCTCGGACTCAGGATTATATGTGAGGACTGTTCTGGATGAGGAGAAGTGGTCGGAAGAGACACCTTTCACTGTCAGCGAACCCAGACCGGCTTTCTCTTTCTTCTCGTCTGGTTCTCTGTTCATTGTGGACAAGGTCTCAATTGGGGGCGCAGATATCTATGTGCTGCAATCACAGGGCCTCCTCGTCAAGCTAAGAAACAGACTGCTTCCAATTATCAGCATCGTTGTCCTGGGTGTCTTCGGTTTTTCCTTCGTACTTTCATTCTCGCTAAACGCTCATATATCCAAAGCCCTCTCGGAATTGCTGAAGGGATTTGAGTCGATAAAGAAGGGGTCGTTTTCCAGAGTCAAAATCAATTCGAATGACGAGCTTGGCGAGATAGCCTCTGAACTCAACAACACCATGGTCTTCATAGAGAGGACACTGGACAGATTGAAGAATTCCAACGAGCTCCTGAGAAAAGTATCTAAAGAGGCCCAGCAGGCAAGTAAGATGAAATCGGAGTTTTTGGCGAACATGTCACACGAGATGCGGACTCCAATGAACGCTATCCTTGGGTTCGCCGAGCTTCTTATGAACGACGAGACGAACCTCGAAAAGATGAAATACCTTAAGACTATCTATAGAAGCGGTGAACACCTTCTAAGCCTTATCAACGATGTGCTTGATCTCTCCAAAATTGAAGCGGCCCGTTTCGACCTCATGATCTCCCCTTACAGCCCATCGAAACTTGTCAATGAGCTTACTGAAACTTACCTGCCGATGGCCTATTCTAAGGGTCTGCATTTTGCAAACAGCGTAACGGAAAGAGTCCCGGAGTATGTGGATGGTGACGAGTTCAGGATGAGGCAAATCCTGACCAATCTGATTTCCAACGGACTGAAGTTTACCGAGAAGGGATACGTCTCGATACTGCTTGATTATGATGGAAAGTATCTCATATATACCGTTCAGGATACAGGCTTCGGGGTCTCCAGGGACGAGCTGGAAGAGATATTTGAGCCATTCATTCAGGCAGACGGAACCATGTCCAGAAAGTTTGGTGGGACGGGTTTAGGTCTTGCAATAACCAAGAAGATAGTTGAGCTCATGGGGGGAAGGATCAGATTCGAGAGTAAGGTTGGGGAAGGATCTAAAGTGACCGTCAGAATACCTTCGCAGGTTTCTAAAGAAGCTCCAAAACAAAAGGAGAGAGCCGAAATCTCTGTGGCCGGAAAGGTCATTCTCGCATCTGACGATGACGATTTCTTGATTATCGTCGGCTCCATGCTAACGAGAAACGGCATTCATTATCAACCCGTCAAGAACCTTACAAATCTCTCCAGAGCGGTTAAGGATCTCGGAGCATCACTTGCGATCGTAGACACTCCAAAAAAAGCTAGCGAGGCCCTTACTGCCCTTGATGGTATCTACGACGCTTCAATTATCGCAATCACGGATGCTGCCAAAGACGAAGTCCAGTTCGGCGACAGAGTAGATGAAGTTATCCAGAAGCCGGTAAGAGAAGAGGAGCTGATGAAAAGTATAGGCAACTACTTCGAACTCGCTCCGAAAGCAGGCGGTAAGAAGTACAGGATTCTGCTGGCCGAAGACAACGAGGCCAACCAGCTGTTGATAAAGGAAGTGCTGGAGAAAGCAGGATATTCGGTCGATCTGGCGAGCAATGGCAAAAATGCTGTTGAGATGATACGGAACAACAAGTACAATCTCGTTCTGATGGATATGCAGATGCCGATCATGGATGGATACGAAGCCACAAAGGTATTGAGAGAAGAGGGCTACAAGATTCCTATAGTAGCTCTGACTGCCCATACCATGCAGGGAGATGAGGAGAAAACCATAGAAGCCGGTTGTGACGGCTTTCTGGGTAAGCCTGTGAGTCAGTCTGATCTTCTCGAGGTAGTTCGCTATCATCTTGGCATCTATGACAAGACCGGCAAAAAGAGAGATGGAGAACAGGCAAGATCTTACAAGGCTAAGCATACGCAAGACAGCATCTCTCTCTTCGCTAAGGATATGGGCTTGTCGTTCGAAGAGGCCTCGGCGATGTTCGAAGAATATGGGGAACACATCCACAAAACCATTGACGATATTCAGAACGCTTTGGAAAGAAGAAACTTCGACTCCATCTCCAGAGACGGACACAGCCTCAAGGGCTCCGGAAGAATGTACGGCGTTGAAGAGCTGTCTGAAGTTGGATTCAAGCTTGAAACAGCAGGAAAGAGCGGAGACGACAAGACGATTGCAGACTGTATATTGGAGCTTAAGAAACTCTATAGAAAACTCTGGGCGTAGTGCTGGCCGAAGTAACCTGAGGACGTATCACTTTGCTTTTCTCGAGAGCTTCTCTGTCAACTTTGATTCAAGTCAGCTAGAGCTAAGAATCGCCGGTATTATTACAAGTGTGGACATAGAACTGATCGCCATAGTAAAAATCGCTAGCAAACCAAATACCGAAACGGTTAGAAATCTCGAAAAAGCGAGAACTGCAAATCCCGAAATCAGAGTCGCCGCATTCACCAGCAACGCATGGCCCGCGGTTCTTGAAGCTTTGCTAGAAAGCTCCTGAAGACACAGCCCCATCTTGAGCTCTGGTCTTACTCTTTCGATGAAGTGGATCGCATAATCTATTCAGACTCCCACTGAAATGCTAGCCACGAGAACAGTTGCCGCATCAAGCGAGACCCCTAGAATACCCATGGTCCCCACACTGAACGTAACGGCAAAGAAAAGGGTAGCATGGCCACCGATCCCACCAGGAGAGAAGAAAACATTAGCGATACAAGCGACCATACGACCAGAACCGAGAATGCGAGACTGATCGCCTGGCTTCTGGAGAAACTCTCCATGTGAAGCTGAATAATACGGGGGTGTGCCCTTAAGGGTGACGCTGAATTCCGCTGGAAGTATCTCCTTAAGGCCATTCTCAACGCGGACAAGAGTTCGGGAGATGTCTCTTGCGTTGGTATTTCTTATGTAGGTGTGAATTGCTGCTCTTGACGAGTCTTGATTAACGGAGCCCTGAATAACGGTCCCCGCAGTCGTACCTCTAAGAAGGTTCAGCTGCACTTGAGTCGGCAGGCCAGAATAGACGCTCTCAATCAGATTTGCAAAAGTTGAGGTCTTCGAGAGAATATTAAAGCCTTCCAGGAAACTTTCCAGATCATTCAGAGTATCTATGAAGGCCGGTGTCAGTACACCGCCCGACTGGTTTGAATCAACGACTTTCAGGAGGAAGGAGGATCCACCAACCCTTTTTTTCAAAGGCCTCTACTTCCTTTGAGACTTCGCTCTCCTTCCTGAAATATTCCGAAAGATTCGACTCGAACTGCAAGTTAGCAATTCCAAACGCGCACAACTACCGCCAGAATTGACAGATATGTCACCGGTTTTCTGTGTCTGGATACTGAAAGAGAGAGTCTGTGGAGCAACCTTTCTATGAGCGGCTCCTTGAGTCCTCTTTAGGTGGCGATCACAAACCTAGTAGTTGGCAAGACTTTAATAAGCGCAAGGACGGCTAAGAGTGAGAATATCATAGCGTAGAGAATCCCGAATACGCTGAAATAACCTAATTCATGCATTGGAATCACGCTTGAGAAGGCGAGAGAACCAACCCCCCCGCTGTGGTTAGCGAGGTCATCATAACCGGCTGAATCATCGATTTCATCATCTGCATTATCGCCTCCCTCTTTACCGAGCCCTTCAAGATCTCCACTCTGTACCTGCTGAATATGTGAATACTGTCGGGGCGGCCCATGGCTATCAAAAGAATTGGAAGAACTGCACTCATAATAGTGAGTGGAGTATCCGCCACTGCCATTGGTCCGAGAGTCACCGCCACACTTGAGAGCGCTCTGATTGACGGTGTTAGAACACCCGCAACACTCCTGAAAGTGAGAAAAGTCACGAGAAAGGCAATGACTATGGCTATCGGAAACAGCAGGAGAACATCTGCAGTGACAGTGTTGTCAACTGAATAACCCAGAAATAGTTCGCCGGTCAATCTATATCTGTCCGCGCCCCACTGTGAATCGAGTGTATTCTGAATTCCCTGAATAGCCGTTTTTCCCCTGCTGCCCAGTCCGCCTCGTACATACAGTTTCACGAGGGCCGCGTCGCCTTTTGAGCTTGCCGCGAAGTAGCTATCAAAACTCTTTTCGAGCAACTTCCTGAAAGCCTTGACTTCCTCAACCGTAAGTGGAACCTGGTCGTAACCGGAACTGTCTTATGACCAGACCCTGAAGAGTGATATAGGTAGTATCAAGAGGGCTCAGAGCCCTCGAAACATTTGGAATTTGTCTTATGGTCGAGATTGTCTCGGAGAGTTTCTGCCATGAGGCGGGATCATCCATGTTTCTTAGAAGCGCAAGGTACAGCGGCTCCCAGACAGAGAACTCTCTGGCGGCCAGTTCATTCTTTCTTATGACTCCCTCGGAGTCCGAGGCAAGATTGTCGATATTTGTTTCAAATCTCAATGAAGTAACCGTCAATCCGAAAAGAACTGTGATAGCAAGAAACGCAAGAATTGCCAACTATGGAAAGATTATGCTGTAAGGCATCAGTCTTTCCGATGCTTTCAAAAAGATTCGGGTTATGAATGGCTGCTTCCCGGCCTGTAGTCTTTTCAGCTTCTCCAGCCCCCCAAAGAGGCGGTCGATTATTGATATGATACCATTGAGAATGTAGGTTGAAACATTTCGTCCTTGATAGCGATCGGCTTTCAACGTGTTGGAAATAAGAGCGAGCCTTCCAGGGTTCGCGGAGCTTTGGATCAACGTTTATTCTAGAGAGTTAATATGGAGGGAGATGCAGGTTGGATATTTCCGGAAGAATCAGAGGTGGTCTTCTTCACCTCCCTGAGTTCAGTTGCAAACTCCTCTTTTGATGCATCGTTTTTGCTTTGAGTAGCTTCAGTCATGTTATATTGATTAGTCGGATAGTTAGCCCGGGATAGGGGAAAGTGAAGGGGATCATGGACCCGACCCGAAGTTTTGGGCTTCCACAGAGGTTTTTCCTATAAGGGAGGAGAGATATATGAGCACAGTCTATTTCACGGATATCGATACTACTCCGCAGATGGGGCTCCTGAAAAAGGTTGAGGCTCTTCTAAAGAGAGCGAAACTTGAAGAAGTGGTGGAAAAGAACAGGCTGGTTGCCGTTAAGCTCCACTTTGGAGAGTACGGAAATCTCGCATACATCCGTCCAAACTTTCTGAAGGTTATAACGGATCGGATCAAGGAACTGGGAGCCGTGCCTTTCTTGACAGATGCCAACACTCTTTATAAGGGCAGCAGATCCAATGCTGTAGACCATATGAAAACCGCTTCACTGAACGGCTTCACGATGGAATCTGTGGGTGCTCCAGTTGTAATTGCAGATGGCTTGAGAGGTTCAGACGAGATTGAAGTGGAGATTGACGGCGAGTACATAAAGAAGGCGAAAATAGCATCGGCAATCGCTCTGGCTGACTCCCTGGTAGTCGCAAGTCATTTCAAAGGACATGAACAGACGGGATTTGGGGGAGCTCTTAAGAATATCGGAATGGGAGCAGCCTCAAGAGCGGGAAAGATGGAACAGCACTCCGAATCTAAGCCCGTTGTTAGAGAGTCAAGATGTGTGGCCTGCAGAATGTGCGAAAGGAACTGCCCAACAGGAGCAATAACCGTTGAGAGAGTCGCAAGAATAGACTATGAGCTCTGCATTGGCTGCGGTCAATGCATCGCTATGTGCAACTACGGTGCGATGACGGCCGGACCTGGAGGAACCCCCGAATCGCTGAGCAAGAAGATCGCCGAATACGCTCTCGCCGCTACGAAGGGTAAGAAGGCCCTTTACATCTCCTTCATCAACAATGTATCACCCGATTGCGATTGCTGGCACATAAACAGGCCCCCGGTGGTTGATGATATTGGAATAGTCGCCAGTAGAGATCCCGTTGCACTGGACAAGGCATGCATAGATCTTGTAGTAGCAAGGCTGGGATACGATCCTTTCGAAAGGGCCCATCCCGGTATCACATGGCGTTATCAACTTGAACACGCCGAGAAGATCGGCCTTGGCAAGACAGAATACAAACTCGAGAAAGTCGCCTGCTTCGGTGAGTAATAGTTCCGTGTTTGATCAGAGACCCGGCTCTTGAATCAGAGTGGCTCCTCTACAAGTTCTCGAATAATCGCGCTCAGTGTTTCAAAGCTGAATTTCCGGCTTCCTAGCTCGAAATTGCTTTCTGTTACTTCCCTGTATCTCACCGGATCGAAGAGAAGTCCGAGCGTATCCTCGCTCGCTCTCTTTAGATTGAGTTCTGGAACTTCAACCAGTCCTTCTACATAGCTGTACTGATCGCCTAGATCCACAAAGGAGATTCCACTGTCCTGAATATCGCTCTTGAAGACACTGTATCTAAAGAGGGCAATCGGTTTTCTGGCGAAAAGGGCTTCTAAAAGCTGATTACCCCAGCCTTCATAAACGGTTGGATATACCACGATATCTGCGATACTATACGATTCGAAGAATGACTGCTGAATCGATGATGTCAGAGAAGAGATATCGATTACTTCAACACCCAACCTTGAAGCGAGACTATCCAGCTTATTTCTGTAATTCAAAGACTGTTTCTCCGTCAACCCGGTCAAGACAAGAACCGTCCTCCCGGTGAAAACCTTATTGCTGTACAACTTCTTTCCTGCAAAACCCTCTGCAATCTTTCTAAACTCGGCCGTGAGCCTTATTGCTGTCTCAACCGCCTTTCTCTCTGTTATCCTTGTCGCCTGCAGAAATACGATGTCTCCATCGTCTATCCCGGCTGCGCTTCTAAATTTCCGATTGTTCTCTTCCGACACCCAGCTCATACAGTGAAAGTCCATAACATTCGGCACGACCTTGGCCCGAATGCCTCTCCTTGCCAATAGGTCTGAAGCGGAGATCGAGTTTATTGCCAAGTTCCTCACGTTCTCAAGATCCGGCGGGAAGTTGTTATTCAGTAATTCCATGACACTTCCGTATGGGCTTCTGTAGTATGGGCGGTCCCACCAGAAATCGTGATTGTGGGAGATGAAGGACTTTCCGCTCTCCTCAGCAAAGTCGTGCAAAGCCAACCCCGAAGGTATTGACCACCCGAGAGACCAGATATTGTTTGGAATCACAAGATCGTATCCAGAAAGAGCGTATCTGAAACTGCCGAGAATCTGAGAGGTCCGTATTGAAAGCTCCTCATGAATCTCCCTTTCGGTAGCCGGTTCATAGCCGTAGAGCTTCAAATTCAGCTTCTCATTTGCCTCGTCGTTGTACTCGATCTCGGGAATAATTACATCTACTCCCGGGGCAGCATTCCCGGCGACAATATCCACCTCATGTCCCATTCCGGTCAGTACTTTCTTCCACTTCTCCATTTCCAGAGAGACGCCGTCCATCAAACCGGCCCTATAATGAATCAATCCTATTCTGATAGAAACACCCCATTTCTAAAAGCATATTTCGATACCAATATCCTACATTCCCACTCCAATGTCAATAGAATGGTAGCAAGCACGTATCGTTTTGTAACCGGTGACAAAGATGCTAGAATCCATTGAGTTTTTCCAGCTGAAACTGGTCAAAGTTTCTTGCAGGCATAGGAAGAGAGGTGATGTTTTGAAGAGTGGTGTGGTGCTATCCGGATGCGGAGCTGAAGACGGAACGGCAATCGGTGAAGCGATACTGACCTTTCTTGCTCTGGAAAGAGCGGGAGCAGAGATCATCTGTGTTTCCCTTGACAAGGATCAATACGAGGTATTCAATCATCACACGAGGAAGTCGGCAGAACTTGAGCAGAAGAGGAATCAGCTCATAGAATCGGCCAGAATTCTGAACCGCCCGGTGAAAAGTATAGAAACAATCAGTGAAGATGAGTTCGACCTGCTTGTCATTCCTGGTGGAAATGGTGTACTCAAGAATCTATCAACCTTCGTGGACGAAGAAGATCAGTTCAGAGTGAACAACGGGCTACAAAAACTCCTTGCCGGCTGTTTCATCAAGAAGAAGCCTCTGGGCGCGATCGGAGAAGGGGTCTTTCTGATCGCAAGATCTCTGGAGGGTATTGCCGAAAACCTAGTAATCACGGCTTCCGGAAATCCAAGTGAGAGAGTGAATGTAGTTGAAAGACTTGCGATCAATCACGTCCCCTGTGAAAAAGGAGAAGTCTGTATCGACAGATCTAACAGAGTCGTTACGGCCCCGCTTATAGAACAAGGAGAGAGTCTTCTGGAGAAGAACTCTACCATCGAGAAGCTCGTCGAGAAGCTTTTGGAAATGCTATGAGAGAAATGAGCAGCAGGCAACTGACTCACTCCGTTTTTTTAAAACCTGTAAAGAGAAACTCATTCACTCCGAAGACAACCAAGGCTATCAAGAAAGGAGCGATGTAAAAAACTATCCTGTAGAGAATGAGCGTGGCCATCAGAGCATCTGCCTGATAGGCGGGGGAGAGAATGACAATCGTGAGTGCTTCGAAGACTCCCAAGCCACCCGGTACCTGACTCGAAAGGCCGGCGAACTGTGAAAGGAGGAAGACGCCAAGCACCTCGAAATAACCGGTTCCAGCGGGTAGAAGCATGAAGAGCACGCCGGCAGATAGCAGCCAGTCAAGAACCGATATTCCGGTCTGAACTAGAGTGAAAGACCTTCCTGGAAGAGTGAAGCTCCTACCCTTGATTCTGAACGGACGCTGCCTGAGATTCACAAGAAGAAAGTAAAGCACATACAAACCGACACAGACTACTCCGATGACCTTGAGCGATCCGAAGGGCACCGTTACGGCCTTCTGAAGAACCGGGGGCCATACTATGAATAGTATCCCTGAAAGAGCGAAGAAGCCAAGCCAAAAAGTTAGATAGTTGAGGATTATTATTGCGAGAATCTTCCCTCCTGAGACGCCCCACTTCCCATATAACCTGAAGCGGACGCTTGTGCCCGAAAGAAACGTGAAACCGATATTCTTGCTGAAAGTGTATCCAACGAACGAGGCAAGAGCCGTCGAGCTGAGCTTCAATTTTGCGCCTGCTCTTCTGGAGGCGATCAGGTCGTAAAAGGTGAGGTTGAGATAAGTAAGAAAGGTCAGGAAGATCGCCAAAACGAACCTTGAAGCGGGAATTTCCCCGACCTTTGCGAAGATGTCGCTTAGTGTGTATCGTCTCAACTCGCTGACAAGAACGAATACCGAAACACTGAATAATGCGATTCCCAGAAAGGGTAAAAGCTTTCTGAAAGAGAGCACAAATCTGTTCAGAGTAATCACTAGAGAATCACTTTTGGGACTCTCACCCTTACGGTTACCAGAGGATTCACCACCTGGCTAATCATCAGATCGCAGGCGATACTCGCAAGCATGTAGGCCTTCTCTTCGGGAATCGACTTCCAGTCGGCTATGAACTCAACTGCTCTCTTAACCGCTCCGTGGCTCGCTTCTTCCAGCGACTTTGCGCTGAACAGAAGATAAAAGGCTTCGTCGTTCTCAACAGTGGGGCTTTCTACGGGCATTTTGTCCATATCCACGGTAAGCCTTACAAGAGCCCTTATCTCAATTCCGCTTCCTCCGACTTCTCCGTCTCCCATCCTTGCGTGGACGTCTCCGAGCGAGAGATTCCCTCCCTTAACGAACACCGGCAGATATACTCTCGACCCTGATACTATATCCCGGGTATCGAGATTTCCTCCGTGCCTTCCCGGAGTTGTACAGGGAATCGACTTATCTGCAGGTGAATTGCCGATAACGCCTATCATCGGCTTTATCTCAATTCGCTCTCCCATAAACGACGCGTAATTGCCCTGAATCTTCACTATCTCGGTAACACAGCTCTTTGAAACATTTTTGACCGGTCCCCAGGCAGGGCAGGTCTCGACGACTCCCTGATCGTCCAGCTCTATGTTCTCTATACTGACTACTATCGTGTCACCCGGCGTCGCTCCCTTTACTGCGATGGGCCCGGTGGCAGGATTCACATGAGTAAAGTCGAAGTCTCCCCCAACGGTCTGAGACTCTGAAACGATCTTATGGCAGAAGCAATCCTCCGTCTCCACAATCACCGTATCACCCGGGCTCACCTCCAGAACGGGCTTGTGTTCAGGCGACATATCGTACACTACTTTGTCTCTTCCAATTCTGTGTAACATGGGACGCACCTCCATTGACTGATATTGTCTCAATACTACCTCGTGGTTGTATTAATCCAAAGAGACATCATATGTTTATTACAATCAGGGAGACCAGCACCATTCCCAGGGAAATCATCTCGAGCTTCTTGAGCTTTTCACCGAATAGCAACAGGCTTCCAAGACTGATCATCACAACGCTTCCGGCACTGTATATGGGGAAAACCACCGAACCCTTCATTTCTTCAAGAGCCATTATGAGAAAGAAGGAAGAGAAGAGATTAGGTAGTCCCACAATCAGCCCTACAAAAGCTTCTCTTTTCATTGCCGGTTTTCCAGACTTCTTGAGAAAGATCGCGCTTATTATGAAGGCGCTGGCAAAGACGCTGAAGAGAAAGATGCTTTTGTAACCGCCCACGGTGTAGTTCTGGAAGAGCTTGTTCATGAATTCGGCAAGTCCTCCAGTAATAAACAACATAATTAGAGCGGGTTTGAAGTTTCTTCTGGTTGATCCGAATGGGTTGTTTACAAGAATTATTGAGAATATCGCGAGAGATATCCCGACCCACTGGATAGCTTCAGGGTATTCCTTCCACACCAGAAGCGACAAAAGCATTGGGATTAGAATCCCCAGCTTTCCGAAAGCACCGGAAAGGCTTGCCCCGCTTTCCCTGACGCTCTTCTGATAGAAGATGAAGGAGAGAAAGAAGAAGAGGCCGGAAACGAGTCCCAAAGACAGGCCCCAGACTACGCTACTGGTGAGACTGAAAAGACGTTCTCCCTTCGCGATCACTTCTGAAGGAGATCCTCCGCCGGGACCTACGGCCGGTCTTTCAACCGCTACCATAACCAGCGCTATGAAGAACGCGCTCAGGTAATTAAACGTCGTAACCGCAAGCCTGTTGTAACATCTCCCCTCGGTCACCTTGAAAATCATTGCTATAGAGGAACTGGAAAGTATCGCCAGCAAAAGATAGACCACTCCGACCTCCCTGATTCCACGCCTTCTCTTCTTAGTCGCAGGTGTAGTATATTCTTAGCAAGCACAACAATTATGCCACAGTCTCTCAACGGGATGGTGATTAGATGGCCGAAAGACTGATAGAAGTATTTTCAGGCTCCGACCCTGAAAAAGATCTTGAGGAAATGCTGGAAGAAAAATCGATAATCGCTCACTGGACGGTTAAGACATCGGAAAAGCTCTGGCAGACGAAGATACTGGCGCTTGCCGAAAACAGCGAGAAGGTCCTGGACTCTCTCGAGCAGCGCTTCACCCAGGATGAGTCCTTCAGGGCGATACTCTTTCAGGTGGAAGCCTCGCTTCCAAGAACTCAAGAAGAGGAGAAAGAAGAGGAACAGGCCGAGGAAGAAGAGAAGAAGCCCGAGAAGGGAATCTTCAAGCGAATAAGCAGAGAAGAGCTGTATCACGACATCTCTGAAATGATATCTAACGACGCAGTTGACATAACAATGATTATTCTTTCGACCATCGTCGCAACGATAGGGCTTCTTAGGAACAGCCCGGCAATAATAATCGGGGCGATGGTCATCGCTCCAATGCTCGGGCCAAATGTCGCACAGTCTTTCGCAACGACGCTCGGAGATTTCGGACTTCTTGCAAAATCCGTGAGAACGAATCTGATCCGCATCGGACTGGGCTTTGCCTTCGCTCTTGTCTTTGGGCTCCTGTTCAGGCCAGATTACACTACTCACGAGATAACCAGCCGCACGGTGGCCAACCTGGGTGACATTGTGCTCGCCTTTTCATCCGGGACGGCCGCAGCTCTCTCAATTACCTCCGGCGTCTCGACATCTCTTATCGGAGTTATGGTGGCCGTTTCCCTGATGCCACCGTTGGCTACTGCAGGAATGCTGCTGGGCAGCGGCAATGTGGCCGGCTTTTCCGGGGCGATACTCCTTTTCTTTGTAAACATAGTCTGCATAAACCTCGCCTCGATAATCACGTTTAGGCTTCAAGGGATAGGACCGCGCTCATGGTGGGAGGCGAACAAGGCAGGTAAAGCCGTCAAGGTGACGATAATTGGCTGGCTGGTCGTTCTTGGATTACTTGCGCTGTCCTTATTCCTGAGCAAGGCACTGTAAGAGGGTAACATATGTTACCGCTCAGAAGCCAAATTTCGGCTAAGATAATACTAGATCAAAAGCGAGGTGATGGAGATGTTGAAAAGTTCAATAGAAAAAGGGAAAGTCGTGCTTGACAAGTCAGGTCTCAAGGGTCGGATTATCTACGACAAAGAGACTGCACAGGCAGTCATTATAGATATTGAAAGGGGAAAAGAGTTAGCCGAGCACAAGACTCCGGTAGATGTATTCATTCTAGTTCTAGCCGGAAAGGGAATAATCACTATCGGTGGAGAAAGCCATGAAGTTGTGAAAGACGACATCATAGACAGTCCGAAAATGATCCCGCACGGAATAATCAATACCGGAGAGGAGCCGATGCGCGTTCTGGTAGTGAAGGCGCCGCATCCATAGACATTAATACCGGGTCTGACTTTTTCGACCCGGCATTTAATTTGTGAAGCCTTCAGTTCATCACGAAACAGGATTTTACAGCTATATCGTCGGAGTTCTGATTATAGGTCTGCTTCCTCTGTTTATGCCGTTCTTCTCATAGATCATTATCTCAAAGGGAATCCTGAAACTGAGTAGACCCAACGCATCCTTCATGCTCCCAAGGCTTCTGTCCCTCGAAAAGTTGATCAGCGTTATACCCTCTTCCCAGGCGCATCTGTGAATCTTTCTTACGGTCCTTCTGGCGCTTCGAATATCGCCCCAGTCAAAGAGAAGAACGTCCCAGGATCTCAACCGCTCATTCATCCTCGGAATCCTTACCAGTGGCGAAAGAGTTCTCTGGGCCAGAAGCTGGAATGCCCTCAATCCCTTTGAAAGTCGCGTAATTCCGAAATCCTGCTCGCCGCTCGTGTCGAGAACCAGGGCGGACGCCCCTTCCGTCTTGAACAACCTCAATCTTCTCTCTGCAACCATAGACTCGAAGGCCTTCGTACCCTGAAGGAGGAAGTCACGATCCTTCTCGAGAGGTCTGTACAGGTCCAATATTGTTTCGAGGTCTACCTCCCTTTCCACAAAAACCGACTTCTCCCGGGAGGTCTTCCTCACCGGACAGGCGTAGAAGTCCAGTGTAGCCGTAGTCGAGAACCCCATGTGTTCCAAGATCTTCTTCGAGGCAACGTTGTCGGCCTTGACCGACGCATATCCGAAATCGAAATCCGTGGGGCCAAGGAGATTCTGCAGTTCCTGGATGATCGATCTAAGCCAGCGGGCGACCTTGAGCCTGTATTTCGGATTGGTGCGCAGTCCGAAGAGATATATTGCTTTCTTGATTTCCCCATTGACTATCAATCTGTCGATTCCAACACCGATGCATCCGATAATGTCGTATGCGTCTTCGGCAATCATAATAAAGCCCTCTTCAAAGTACTTCAGTCTTCCAAAGAAGTCTTCTCTGAAAGCGACGAGCCAGATATTCCCCTCCTGAGCCGATTCTTGCTCTATCTTGAGGAGCCTTTCGTTGTCATCGATTGTGGCGAACCTTACATGTATGTTTCCTGCCTTTTTGTTTTCCATCAACGACTCATATCTTCAGGTGGGAATCGAACCATTCCAGTATTGCCCTCAAACGCTTTTCCCTGTGTACGGGAAGGCCTCCTCTGGAAAGCTCGTGGTTCTCCTTCGGGAAGAGCACCATTTTGGCCTCTTTTCCGAGATACCTTAACGCCGTGAAGAACTGCATCGCTTCGGGGACCCAGCATCTGTAGTCTTCAAGGGAGTGAATGAAAAGAATCGGAGTGACGACGTTGGGCGCCGACATCAGAGGAGACTGTCTGAGATAACCCTCGAGGTTGTCGAAGAAATCGCTGCCGGTCTGGTCGCTTGCAAAGAAGTATCCAATATCTGTGGTGCCGAAGAAGGAAATCCAGCTCGAGATAGACCTCTGAGAGACGGCAGCCTTGAAGGCGTCCGTATGTCCTACAATCCAGTTTGTCATAAAGCCGCCGTAAGAACCTCCGGTGACTCCAAGCCTATCCTCGTCAACGAAATCATATTCGTTTATGACATACTCGACGATCTCCATTATGTCTTCGAAATCCCTTTCCCCGTAGTGACCCCTTATGTCGGCGAAGTCGGTTCCGTAACCGGCACTTCCCCTCGGGTTGCAGTAAATAACTGCGTACCCTTCAGAGGCTAGAGTCTGGAATTCATGTACATATCCGCCGCCGTATGCCGTCTTAGGACCTCCGTGGATCTCTACGACTGCCGGGTACTTCTTGCCTTCCTCGAAGTCTACGGGCTTCATTATCCAGCCTTCGATCTTCTGCCCGTCGGAGGCCTCCACTTCGAAGCTTTCAGGTTTCGACAGCTTAAGACCTTTCATCCATGAGTTGAAGTTTGTGAGCTTCTTCCTCTTGCCTTTGACAAAAGAGTAGATCTCAAGCGGCTCGATCGTCGTCATCTCAGAAAGGAGAAGCACTTCGCCTGTGATATCGAAGCAGTCAATGCTCCCCAAAGAGACAGCGATTTCCTCTACCTTTCCCTCTTTATCCATAGAAATCAGCTTTATTTGCGATCCCGCAGTTACCAGTGAAAACAGCTTGCCTTCCAAAACCTTCATGGAAGTGTTCGGCGACACACCCCTCACATCGCTGTTCAGGCTGTTGCCAAAGTACAGGTCCAACTCTCTGGCAACTATATTAAGCGTAAGAGATTCCAGATCTACATGGACAATGAAGGGATTGGTCGGGAAGCCTTTTTCAAAGTCGGTTGCGACAGCGAATAGCTCGCGTTCGCCTGACCACTGGCAGTGATAGAAAGAGAGAGTGTCGTCTCCGATTCTCTTCGCCATTCCGTTCTGCAAATCGAGGATGTAGAGACTGCTCCATACCGGCCTCTTCTCCATATCTTCGGTCGTCATCACCGCGACTCTCTTTCTCTCGGGAGATACAACAATGTTTTCGATATCGCCTCCAATGGCTTCAACCGGTTCCATCTTTCCGTTTTCGAGTTTCATCTTATACAGACGGCCTACTCTGTTCTCCGTGAATCCAACTCCGTTAGAGACAAATGGTATTTTGTCTATCTCGTAAACCTTCTTCTCTGGCGGATCGTCTTCTTCCATCTTCTCGGGATCTTCCCCGGGCGCATGCTTCGTTATGAAGAGAATCGTCTCCGAATCGATCCACGAAACAGAGGAGAATCCTCCTTTGAGAGTCTTCACCAGTCTGCTTTCCCCGCCCTCAAGGGGCAGAAGATAAAGCCCGGATCCTTTCGCGTCCTTGTCTCTTCTCGAGACAAAGAGAATGCTCTTGCCGTCTGGACTGACGGCGGGGGAACCGTCCTTCCCGCCCCGGGTCAGCTGACGGATTTTCCCATTTTTCATGTTGCCCGACCAGATGTTGCTTTCGTACCGGTTCTCCTTCTTGTCTATCGTCTTTCTTACAAAGACAAAGTTTTCCCCGTCGGGAAAGATGTGAAGATCGCCCACAGTGGAGTATTTGTAAAGATCCTCAAGCTTCAGCTTCTTCAACTAGATCACCCCTTTCAGAATCATTCTACCAGAATGGCGGCTTTTCCTTCTCGACTTCCATGTGATGCTAGAATTATACTGAATGAGAGGTGTAAGAGATGATACTAGTGACCCACTTCGATCCTTTCGGAGGAAGTAAAATGAACGCTTCGCAGATAGTCGTGGAGCTTCTAGCGGAAATCAGGGAAGGCATTGAGCTCATGAGCCTTCCAACGATCTTCGGCGACGCCTTTTCTCGACTGAGGCAGCGTTTATTGGTCGGCGTCCCGGAGGCATTGATTATGGTCGGCCAGGCGGCCGGGAGATCTCTCATCACTCCGGAGAAGGTTGCGATCAACTGGAAGGAATCGGCGACTCCAGACAACAACGGATTTATTGCGATCGGGGAGAAGATTATATCTGATTCTCCCGACGCATATTTCTCGAAGCTTCCGGTCGACCGTATTGTCTCGAAGCTGAAGGCTGAGGGCCTTCCCGTCGAAAAATCTTTCTCGGCAGGCGCATTTGTCTGCAACTATCTCTTTTACAGGTGTATGGATTTTCTGACGAAGAAAGGCATAAACATACCCTCCGGATTTGTACATATACCTTGCATTCCCGAACAGATAGGTCCGGGAGAAGACAGACCTGCAGTAGAGGCGGAAGTCTCGGCTAGAGTCCTTTCGAGGATAATAGATCTTGCACTGGAGGAGAATAGATGAGAATAGGCGGCGTTCCTCTCAACATCGTCTGGGAGTCTCCGGAGATCAACATGAAGATAATCGAAAGACTTTTCGCAGGGGCCTCGGCGGCCGGGGTCGAGCTGATTGTCTTTCCTGAAACTACCTTGAGCGGGTTCACTCGTAACGCAGAGAGAGCCTATGTGAAAGATGCGTGTGATTTCTTCAAGAAGCAGGTAGATTACTGGGGTATTCCGGCTGTCTACGGTTTCATAGACAAAAGAGAATCGAAATTCTACAATTGCGCCGCTTTTCTCGCTTCGGGCTCGGAACCTTTGATATATCGAAAGAGAAAGCTTTTTTCATACGGAGGAGAGAATACAGTTTACACCCCCGGTGATTCCAATCTCTCTTTCGCGATGAAAGAGATACAGTTCTCTCTGAATATCTGCTATGACCTTCGTTTTCCTGAGCTCTTCAGGGCTAACTTGCCTGCAGAGGTCATGATAGTGATTGCCAACTGGCCGGAAAAACGGGCAAATCACTGGCAGGCTCTTCTTAAGGCAAGGGCAATCGAGAATCAGTCATTTGTTCTGGGGCTAAATAGAACGGGGGTCGACGGCAACGGCATCGAATACGACGAAGCCTTTTCCGTCCTCTTCGATCAAGACGGTAACGAGGTACCTTTTGAAGCCGAGAAGGGATTGCTTCTTTGGGAACTGGACTATGAGAGACTGAGTATTCTAAGAGACTGGCGGGAAAGATTCCCCGCACTCAAAGACATTTAGACATATCCTTTCTTGCCGTTGCAAATCTTAATGACGTCTATTCCCGCTGAAGTATCTCCTTCTTGAAGAAATCATCTATATTATGCACTGATATATTCGTGAACCTCTTCTCATCGATATCGACAACTACTCCATCAGAACAAGGCCCCATGCAGTGAGAACCCTTGATTGTTGTGAATCTACTCAAACCGTGTTCGGTCACTAACTCTACCAGTCTCTTGGAGACTTCGGGAGAACCCTTCATAAGACAGGCGCTTCCCATGCATACTCTTATAATCACCCGCATTCCCTCCATTTGTGACTTCTTTCACAACTTATTATAGCCTATTCTTCAAGAGATTTGAACGAAAAACTGTAATCGCTTTCTCGAATATTTCACACTATTGCTGTTATTATTTCTTCGTGGGGGAAAACACATGAAGGTTCTGATTGTAGAAGACGAGCGTGACCTGGGAAGACTCCTCAAGGAGTTCCTGGAGAGAGAGGGTTTTGTTGTCGAGACCGCTGCGGACGGTGAAGAAGGACTTTACATGGCTACCAGCGGTCCGTTTGATGTCATTGTTCTCGATATTCTGCTTCCAAAACTGAACGGATGGCAGGTGCTGGAAGGGATCAGGAGTTCTGGGAGCAAGATACCTGTGCTCATGTTGACCGCCTTGGACGGCATAGAGGACAAAGTAAAGGGTTTCTATCTGGGAGCCGACGACTACCTATCCAAACCTTTCGACATCCGCGAACTAGTTGTAAGAATTCAGTCGTTGCTAAGAAGGAGCCAGCCGGTCGGAACTCCTTCAAGTATTCTGAAGGTTGGAGACCTCGCTCTGGATATGTCGCTCAAAACGGTGATAAGGGGAAATGAAAGAATAGCGCTCCGAAAGAAGGAGTACCAGATTCTTGAATACCTCATGCTTAACAGCGGCAGGGTAGTCCCGAAAAGCGAGCTGGAAGAGCATCTTTGGAACGAAGACGACGAACTATGGTCAGATGTCATAAGAAGCCATATCAAGAACCTCCGCAAGAAGATTGACGGTGGTCACAAGAAAAAGCTGATAAAGACAGTCAGAGGTATGGGATATGAGATCAGTGACAGGTGAAGAGCTTTCTTTCAAGAAGGCAAAGAGGAGATGGACACTGTTCTTCACGCTGGTCGTCGTTACTCTCGTCTCCGTTCTCAGCCTTCTTATCTTTGTGCTTGCCCTAAGACTTGAAGGAAGAGCCGAAATAATCGAACTGAACAGAATTGCCGACAGAATCGAGTCTAGAATAGGTAGGCCTCCTGCAGTAGGAGTCGAGCGGATGATCAGAAACTATCCCGGGAATCTCGACATCTTCACCTCAGAAGACGAAATTCTTGAGTTTGTAACTCCCTCTGGCGAAATCCTCCTGCAGCTTGGAGGAGCAATAATCAGTGACATACCGATTGCAGAGGGCACCTCGAGAGTGAAGGCAATCGACTATGGAGAATCCGAGCACGAGTACACCGTTCTGACCAGAGAGATAAGAGGGATTGCAGGGCAGCCCGTCTTCTTCCTTAGAGTCGGAAAATCAACTGAGGGACTCAGTGATGGGCTGAAGAGCCTTCTGTTTTCGCTGCTTCTTCTTGTCCTGATGGTTGCCGTAATCTCCTGGGTAGCCGGTATGACTCTCGCAAGATATGTTTTGACTCCTTTGAAAGAGAGTTATGAAAGACTCCAGCGCTTTACCGCCGATGCCTCTCATGAGCTGAAAACACCACTCACAATTCTCAGATTGGGTGTAGATATGCTCAAGGAGAGAAAACTGGAGAAAGAATCGATGGAAAAGATCGATATGATTGATGGGGCGACCAGAAGTATGCAGAACGTTGTGAACAAGCTGCTCCTTCTCGCGAGAGTGCAGAACGAAAAGAAGTTAGAGATTGCCCCTGAAGATGTGGAGCTAGGAGTTTTCCTCGCTGAACTGAAAGAGTATCATCGACCTCTTGCAGAGTCAAGGGGAGTTCGCATTCTCGTTGAATCCCGCGATGATGTTGTTCTGAAAACTTCCTCAGACAATCTCAAAGTTGCGGTCGCGGCAATTCTAGAAAACGCAATCAAATTCACTGAAGAAAACAGCGATGTCACCATAAAGGCCTTCGAGAGTGAAGGATTTGCCCTCATTCAGATAAGCGATCTCGGTTCAGGCGTAGCCGACTCTGAAAAGGAAAGAGTCTTCGAACGATTCTATAAGACCGATGAATCTCATAACGGCCCAGGAAGTGGTCTGGGTCTTTCAATCGCAAGGGAAATTATCGGTTCTCTAGGAGGCGAAATCACAGTCAGAAACCATGTCGACGGAGGAAGCACATTCGAAATACGGATACCATTAAGAAAACACAAATAGGCTCTTCCTTCACTCCGTCGTTGGATAAAGTTGCAAGCTGAATAAGAACCGGTTATCCGTTCTCGGTTTACCGTTCTCCGACAAGAGCAAGATCAGTTGCAAGTGCCAAGATGCAAGTTGCAAGCCCTAAGCCTGAAAAAAACGTCACATCCCGTCATGCTGAACTTGTTTCAGCATCTAGCTCTGAAGTGCCGTCCTTCGTTGCCCTTCCCGGATCATGGACCAGTCCTTGAATAACATCAAGCGAGAAAGAGCATTATCGAGTGTTCGCTCACGAGAAGAGCGGGATTCTGAGCAGAATCATCTCAGAATGACGCGATGCGAGAGAAGACTGTCATCCCAAGTCACTCGTGCAAACTCCTTACTTCATCATCCCGTAAGGCTGAGCGAAATGTCTCTGTTTGGGGCTACTGTTAAGGGCCCTTGCACGGGATCATGTTCTTCTTGTCCTTGCTCTTCAAAGCGATCATCGTCTCCTGGCAAGAGTGACCAGCGGATCTTCAGACGGCGGACCGTTAACGGATAACTGCTCTTATCTCTTACCAGAGTAGCAGGAATGCTCCATCATACTGCAATAATAAGCCTCACTTTGGGCTGCCGACGATATTGTTGACAAACCAATCCATTGCTAACAGTTCTTCATCTGTAGGCGTCTCACCCTTTGAATATCTCGTGTTTCCTTCTTGATCGATCAAAGGACCCTCAAACGGGTGGTAATCACTCTCGATTATCCTCTTTCTTTCATTTTTCACTAGGTCCATCAGAGCCTCCGGAACGAGGTCGCTCATTACTATGTCGACAACCCCATCACCGATTCCACCCCAGTACTGATTGCTGATCCATTTGTCGTCCATCAACTCATTTATCACTCTTTCATAGAAGATGCCCCAATTCCACACAGGGGAACTAAGAAAAGTGTCTGGACTGAAGGCGCTCATATCGGTGTTGTAACCAATAGCGTAGACGCCGCGCTGCCCGGCCGCCTGAACGGCAGCCGGTGAATCCTGGCTCTGGGCGATGACATCGGCTCCAAGGTCCAGGAGGGCATCGGCCGCCTCCTCTTCTAAAGAGGGATCGAACCAGGTCTCAGTCCAAATAACGTGAATTTGCGCATTTGGATTAGTCTTTGAAACTCCTATTGCGAACGCATTTATACCCCTGATTACTTCGGGAATCTTGAAAGTGGCAACATATCCTATCAAGTCGCTCTTTGTCATCTCGCCGGCGATCAACCCTGTCAGGTAGGCCGGTTCGTATATTCTCCCGAAATAAGTCCCCAGGTTCTCTGCCGTCTTGTAACCAGAGCAGTGCATGAAAACCGTGCCGGGAAAGTTCTTCGCAACTTCTACAACATCGTCCATGAAACCGAAGCTAGTGCTGAAAACAAGCTTGAATTCTCTCTCTGCGAAACCTCTTAGCACTTCAAGATCCTGTTCGCCTTCGGTTACGTTCTCAATGAATGAAGTCTCTATCCGATCGCCAAATACCTTCTCAATATACTGCCGACCCTCATCATGTTTCTGTGTCCAGCCTCCGTCGTCTACTGAACCTACATAGACAAACGCTATGCCGAGAGGTTCTGCAATCAAAATGGAAGCAAAGAGAACCAAAACAGCGACAAGAATTACTTTCATAAAACACCTCCTTAAGAAAGTCGGAGCAACGGTAAGGCCGAAACAATGTTACTCCTAGGCCGGCAAAGCTCAGATCTACAAATCCCATTATATCCCACAGAATTCCCGAATTCTCCCGGACATTTCTTCCTATAATATTACTGAAGCTAAACCATAAACCCCCAAAAGGAGTTGAAAACATGGTTCTCACAGGCGAGAAAAAACGATCTTCAAACAAATCGGAAATGACCATCAGCGGTCTCATTGAGAAAATAGAGGAACTGGGACTGGAATCTATAGAAAGAGTTGTCGTCAGCGAAATTGAGGGAACTGAAACTCGCCTCGTAACCGACAACCGCACGATTGCTCCGGAACAGCTCAAGGATACACTCCGCCGCTGGGATTCGGAGTCTATATCGAGAGTAATGCTGCTCGACATGACACCGGTCTACAAGCAGTACAGTTCATTTTCAACCGGCCAAGAAGAGATCTACAGACCACCTGCCTTTTCTATCCAGATTACAAGGGTGAGCAACGGCGCAGAGACAATAGTGGTAGCAGTCAAGAGCATCGACCTTTAAGCAGTACCCGTGGAAAAGTCTTTCGAAAAGAAAACGAGAGACGCAATGCAGAACGAGCAAATGCAGTCTTACATAGATAACGTGACCCCCCATCCGCTACACAGAAAGGAGCGTGCTAGTCTGGAAACGACTGATGATGAACGTGAAACATTCCGTAAGATAGAATCGTAGCTTCTTGTTCCTCTGTTGAAGAAGTTCTTTGAAAAAGGCCGGACCGCCGAATTCCAACTGAGACAAAAAGTGGCAGTCTGGCCTACTGGTTAGTTATTATTGACGTGATCGATTATTATTGAATGAGATCTGGCACTCTAGAGGTGAAGTTCATGGCAACAAGAATCAATCTGGTCGAAGACGAAAGAAATCTGAACAATGTACTCACTTCTTATCTCGAAAAGGAGGGATGGGAAGTCAGATCGTTCACAAACGGAAGCGACGCTTTCGACGAAATAGACGACACCCCAGACATATGGATTCTTGACATTATGCTTCCCGGAATTGACGGATTCGAGCTCCTCAGAGAAATCAGAAAGAGAGATTCAGTGATACCGGTAATCTTTATCTCCGCAAGAGACAAAGACATAGATAGAGTTGTAGGACTTGAGATGGGAAGCGACGACTATATGCCCAAGCCCTTTCTTCCGAGAGAGCTAGTTATAAGGGTGAAGAAGATCCTCGACAGGGTCCGTCATTCCGAAGGGGTAATCACTATTCCTCCCTACAAAATCGATGAAGCGAGAAGAACAGTTATTGAAGAGACAAATGACGAATCTAGAGCCATCGAACTCACTTCAATGGAGTTTGACCTGCTTCTTCTTTTCGTTAACGGCAGAGGCAAGCCCTTTTCGAGAGACCAGATCCTGGACAAAGTCTGGGGTTACGACCATTACGGAAGCGATAGAGCGGTCGATGATTTGGTTAGAAGACTGAGGAAGAAGATGCCTGAGTTCAAGATTGAAACCGTGTATGGATTCGGATATAAGAGCGTGAACATATGAGGGCCTGGAGCTTATCTGACAAGCTTTGGCTACTGTTTGCCACCGTTCTCGCGATTTTGTTTCTCCTCTTGGGAATCGTCTTTAGATGGTCGATAAGAGACTTCTTCACCACCGAGGCGTACAGGACCATTGAGTACGCCCAGGAAGTCAAGCTGATAGAGTTACAGGGAGGATTCATTCCTTTTGAAGACATTGACACGAACAGCTTTAAAAATGCTAGAGACGTTGGACATATAGTCGTTTTCGACAGAGAGTTTGACCTCATAGACAATTATCTGCATAGATTCAGGACACAGGAAGATACTGAGAAAGTCTCTTCGCCGACTACAACTTCGAAGGGAATTGTAATCAGCGGAACGATAGTGCCTGAGATTCTGCCTGTGATTGATTCTATAAGAGCTAATGCGGAGGTTCAAAACACATCGTCAGAGAGGTATGAAGCCAGGTTGAACAACAGGAGTCTCTTCTACGTCGTTCGGTCCGGTCAACTTTCGGGAAGAGATGTCACAATGATTTCCTATATGTGGGATACCTACAAGAACACTCTTTCATCGACGTTGCTCTCAAGACTATTGCTGGTGATGGCAATAATGACCGTGGTAAGTCTGATAGTCATCATCGTTTTCTCAAGATATATGACTAAACCTCTTAAGAGACTCTCCGAAGACGTAAGAATGATATCCAAGAGAAACTGGGATAAGCCGATTGCTTTGAACAGAAGCGACGAAATCGGAGAGCTTGCCGATTCAATTGAAAACATGAGAAGGAGTCTTAGCGAGCAGGACAAAGAGCAGCAGTCTATGCTCCAGTTTATCTCGCACGAGCTGAAAACACCTGTAATGGTTATCAGGAGTTACGCGCAGGCAATAAAAGACGGTATCTATCCTGGTGGGGATCTAAATAGCGCGATAGATGTTATTGACAGAGAGATTCAGAGAATGGATCTGAGAGTGAAGGATCTACTGTTTATCACCAGACTGGAGTATCTGTCGCGTCACAACCTGGAGACGGAAGAGGTCAATCTTTCGGAACTGATTGAAGATACCGTCGGGCGCTTTTCTTTCCAGAGAGACGACATAGACTGGAACCTGAACCTGAGAAATATCACTGAGCAAATAAACGAAGAGCAAATGGCAATAGCGATAGAGAACATTCTTTCCAATCAGATCCGCTATGCAAGAAATACGATAGAGGTCACAATGGAAGTCAATGAAAAAGAAGAGAACGTGGTTATCCGCTTCGCAAACGATGGTGAAAGAATCGAAGAAGAAAGACTGGCCACGCTTTTCAAACCATTCATCAAAGGAGTCGGCGGCGAAAATGGACTTGGGCTGAGCATAACGAGAAGGATACTCGAGTTGCATGGAGGAACGATCTTCGTGAAGAACGAAGAATCGGCAGTGGCAACAATCGTTGAATTGCCTATTAAGAGCATCTAACCTTTGAAAAGGTTAATGAATAATTTCATCGCGAGATTGATTGAAAACAGGAGGATAATCGTTGCATCCTCCTGTCTCATTCAGAAGATCTTTCAATTCTTACGGCAGTTGATTCGACCTGTCAAGTACCTGAAATCAAGCTATTCCTATTATCTCTCATCAACCAAGGGATTTCTTCCCCGCTCCGCTTACTCCTTGCTGAGCCAGCTGATCGGAGAGCCGCTTAGTGTTGTAGCTCCAGTAAGTAAAAATCACAATGCTATCAAGAGCACTACTCCACGTTTCAACTGTCATCATCTCTCTTCAAATTCGGGCTATAAAACGCCCGTTTCTATGTTTAGATACTTCCTCAAACCCATCAACGCCCCTCCAAAAATGGGGCCCTCTCTGTCATCAAAAGCAGATTTAACGATCTCCATCGAGGACAGTTCGAAGAGCGCGCTGTTCTTCAGTTTTGTTTTCAGGGCAGGCAAAACGCTGTCCCGGTATTCTTCAAGGGCACCGCTAATTACAACCAGATCTGGATAAAGACCGTTTACGATATTCATGAGACCGATCGAGAAGGATTCGATGTAATCATCAAGTCTTTCACTTATAACGAGATCATCAAGTTCTCTCGAGCCAACCATAGTAAGCCAACAGCCCTTTCTTCCACATGAACATTCCGGTCCGTTTCGATCGATAGACATGTACCCAAATTCGCCAGCAATATGATTACTTCCAACATATATACTGCCGTTGATGAACAGTCCAATTCCGACTCCTTCCTTAACAAGAGCGTAAACTATGTTCGCAAAATCATCAGGAATGTCCCTTTTAAGAGCTACCTCAGCGAGAACTCTCAGTTTTGCATCGTTGTTGCTCATTACCGGAGAATCTAGCCCTTTCAGCTTAAGTCGGCTCTCAACGAGTTCTGCAAGTACGAGGTCGGTCCAATGGAGCAAGGGAACATTAATTGCAGTTCTCAAATCACCGCGAACAAGACCCGGTACAGAGATCACCAAATACGAAGGAAGCTCGTTTTCTTTGTCGCAAAGATCTGAAATGCAGTCCACTAATTCGCAAGCGAATTTCTCCGGGCTCTCGGATGTTCCGATTTCGCACTTGTCTGTGACATTCATTGAAAGATCGACTCTGGCGACTATAGTTGTTGCGAGTCCGACATCAACCGAAATAACGAAGGCTTTCCCGGGATTGAAGGAAAGAAGTTCTTGCCTTTTTCCCAGACCAGAAGAAGTCTTGCCAGCGCTTACAAGATATCCCTGTCAAATTGGAAATCTTTGTTCTTGATATGGGCTGGTATCTTGATACAACGTCCATTACTGTCTTAAGATTTCTTTCCCTAAGTTCAGAGAGTACTCCAGCTGATCTTCTCTCAGAGATTGGCAAATTCAGTCCTCCTAATTAGTTAGTTTCTGAACCTAAATTATTCCAGCAAACTCAACAGTCTATTTGAAAACACTCTTTTAGGTAGAACGGATTAAACATCTGGGAATAAAAGAGGTTGATCGGGTATGATCGTATCTCACGAGGAATTTTGAGAATATGACGCGCCAAAAAGGGAGAAGAATGAAAGCTCTGTATCACCGAAAGCTGTTTTTCGTCATTTTTTTCATTGCGAAGAGAAGTCTCCTTTATCGAGAGAAATATCAGAATTCCATGATTCTCAGATTATCAGATTGGTTTTGAGAGTTGATCTATTCTTTGAACAAAAAAACTCTATTGAAAGGAGCCGGCAATTGTCTCCGAAATGTAGAGTCTCGGTGCAGAAAACCATTGACGGGCTTCTCGCGTTTTTTTGCTCTATAGTCTTCCGTGATTATTTACATTCAAGATCTGGCGCAGGTATCATGAAGCACATCACTTGCGCAACAAGTACGCCTTAATTGCTCTCGCAGAACGCTTTCCTGCTCCCATGGCTTCTATAACGGTAGCGGAACCGGTCACGATGTCTCCGCCGGCGTAGATGCCTTCATCGACTTTGCCGCTGGCTTCATCGGCATCGATACTGCCCCATCTATTCAGTCTCACCTCTGGAAAACCGGCTTTCAGAATGGCGTTTGGAGTCTGCCCGATCGCTTCGATGACCATATCCACTTCCATGATGAATTCCGATCCCTCAATTTGTATCGGCCTTCTTCTCCCCGAATCATCCGGTTCACCCAAAGTCATCTTAACGCACTTCATTCCAGTGACGTTGTTGTTTATGTCCCCTTCGTACTCAACGGGAAGGGTCAGCCAGTGAAACACTATCCCCTCTTCAACGGCATGGTGGTACTCCTCTATTCTTGCAGGCATTTCTTCTTCGCTTCTCCTGTAGACCACATGAACCTCTTTGGCTCCAAGTCTTTTGGCCGTCCTTGCCGCATCCATTGTGACATTTCCTGCCCCTATCACGGCTACCCTGTCCTTTATCTTGACAGGCGTGTCGTACCTTGGAAAGAGATAGGCTTTCATAAGGTTGGTCCTCGTGAGGTATTCGGAAGAGGAGAATATGTTGTTGTGATTCGATCCCGGTATTCCCATGAATCTAGGAGCGCCCGCCCCGATACCAATGAAAACTGCATCAAATTCGTTTTTTATCTCTTCGAATGGAATCGTTCGGCCTACAATCTGATTGAAACGGAATTCAACTCCCAGGCCCTTCACAAATTCAACTTCCTTTGCAACGATCTCTTTGGGAAGCCTGAACTCGGGAATACCATAAACAAGCACACCTCCCGCAGTATGGAAGGCTTCGAAGACCGTAACCGAAAAACCCTCTTTCGCGAGATCGGCTGCGACCGTTAGACCGGCCGGACCTGCACCGATGACGGCAACTCTTTTGTTTACGGACGGTTTTACGGCAGTTTCGAGAGATATATTCTGGTCGGCGACGAATCTCTCCAGTCTCCCGATTGCGACAGGTTCACTGCCCGGGATCCTGCCCACTACGCAGGCAAGCTCACACTGCTTTTCCTGAGGGCAGACTCTTCCGCAGATTGCTGGGAGGTTGTTGGCATCTTTCAAAATCTTTGTGCTCTTCTCGATGTCACCCTCTCTCAGTGCTTTGATGAAACCGGGGATATCTATTCCCACCGGACAGCCGCTCACACAGGGTTTGTGCTTGCACTGGAGACATCTGTTTGCCTCTGCAATTGCCTCTTCCTTGGTGTAGCCAAGGGCAACCTCCTCGAAGTTGTTGACTCTCTCTAAAGGATCTAACTCTCTCATCTTAACTTTGAATTTCTCAGGCATTAATCTCACCCGATTCACGTATGTACTCCTCAAGAGCAATCTGCTCCTCTTCTCGGTACTGATACTGCCTCTTGATGAGCTCGTCCCAGTTGACCGACCTGCCGTCAAATTCCGGTCCGTGAACACAGGCAAACTTCATCTCGCCCCCTACTTCTGCTCTGCAGGCTCCGCACATTCCCGTCCCATCTACCATGATCGGATTAAGTGAGACCCAGCATCGTATGTCATTCTGGGAGGCTAGAAGCGAGACAAACTTCATCATTACCATGGGCCCTATTGCCCAGATTGAAGCTGGTGGGTGATCCTTGATAACTTCCTTAAGAGGATTTGTTACCGTTCCTTTTGAACCAAGGGAACCGTCGTCGGTCGTGATGTACAGCCTGTCAAGAAATGGTCTGAATTCATTCAGCATTATAAGCTGCTCCTTCTTTGCAGCGCCCAGTATTCCTATAACCTCATTTCCTGCCTCTTTCAGTGCCCTGGTAATAGGAAACAACGGTGCAATGCCAACACCACCGCCCACTACACAGACCGTTCCAATCTTTTCTATCTCGCTGGGATTTCCTAGCGGGCCTACGATATCCGCAACTGATTCGCCCTCGCTCAAAGAGCATAGCTTGTAGGTACTCTTGCCCACGGCCTTCACAATAACTCTTACCCTTCCTTTATCGGTTGACGCAATTGTGAGAGGAATTCTCTCACCGTATTTGTCTATCCTTACTATCAGGAACTGGCCGGGCTTCGCGTATTTATAGATCTCGGGATGAGAAAGCCAGATATCAAAGGTATCCGGCGAAATTCGCTCTTTTGAGAGTACTGTGAACATTCAATCACCTCAATAGAATAATATCAGAATACAAACTACATTGCCGAAAGCCTTGAAGCTGGCCGCATATCCAAGGCAGAGAAACAATGTGATTAAGAACTGGCGTTGCGCTTAAGAGTGCTGCAAATACGAGTTTCCGCGGTATCTAATGTTAGAATAATTTAAGCTAGTAAAGATTCCAAGACAGTCTTGTCTACTGAGCCCGACTTGCTCTAGTTAGAGTTTGCTTCTATGAAATCGTGAGCCATGAATGCATGTGTGTGTACTCGGCTTATTATAGATCTTTTGAGAACCCCAACCCCTTAAATAAACCCTACGATGTCCGCTTTTGCCGGACGATAAGATTGGAGGAGAATATGGAAAAAGATCCAAAAAAAGAGAAAATGACCACGGCAGCTGGAGCGCCCGTAGTCGACAATCAGAACTCAATGACTGCCGGTCCGAGAGGCCCGATGTTGCTGCAAGATGTCTGGTATCTTGAGAAGTTGGCCCATTTCGACAGAGAGGTTATTCCGGAAAGAAGAATGCATGCGAAAGGCTCTGGAGGCTTTGGAACGTTTACCGTGACCCACGACATTACAAAGTATACCAAAGCCAAGCTCTTCTCAGAGATGGGCAAGAAGACTGATATGTTTGTCAGGTTCTCCACGGTAGCCGGAGAGAGAGGCGCTGCCGATGCCGAAAGGGATATAAGAGGTTTCGCAATGAAGTTTTATACAGAGGAAGGCAACTGGGATTTAGTCGGCAATAACACGCCAGTCTTCTTCTTGAGGGACCCTCTCAAGTTCCCCGATCTGAATCATGCTATTAAACGTGATCCGAAGACCAACATGAGGAGCGCGAAGAATAACTGGGATTTCTGGTCTTCACTTCCCGAGGCTCTTCATCAGGTAACAATAACAATGAGCGATCGCGGGATTCCCTTTTCGTATAGACACATGAACGGTTACGGAAGCCATACTTACAGCATGATAAACGCCAACAATGAAAGGATATGGGTGAAGTTCCACTTAAAGACGCAACAAGGAATAAAGAATCTCACCGATGCCGAAGCTGAAGTCATAGTCGCAAAAGATCGGGAGAGCCACCAGCGCGATCTCTTCGAGAGCATAGAGAGAGGCGACTTTCCAAGATGGACCATGTATATTCAGGTTATGACGCTGGAACAGGCCGATAAAATGCCCTACAATCCCTTCGACTTGACAAAGGTCTGGTACAAAGGAGAGTTCCCGCTCACCGAGGTTGGGTACTTCGAGCTGAACAAGAACCCTGAAAACTACTATCTTGATGTTGAACAGGCTGCCTTTAATCCGGCAAGTATTGTTCCCGGAATAGGTTTCTCTCCAGACAAGATGCTTCAGGGAAGGCTCTTCTCCTACGGTGACGCCCAGCGTTACAGGCTCGGGGTTAACCATCATCAGATTCCAGTTAACAGACCACGGTTCCCATTCAATAGTTATCATCGTGACGGACAGATGAGAGTAGATGATAATGCAGGAAGCACGATAGGCTATGAACCCAATAGTTATGGAGCATGGGCTGAACAACCTGAATTCAAAGAACCCCCTCTAGAGCTAAAGGGTGCCGCCGATAACTGGAACTTCAGAGAAGATGACGATGATTACTACACCCAGCCTGGAAAGCTTTTCAATCTTATGACTCCAGAGCAGCAGCAAGTTCTATTTGAGAACACAGCAAGGAACATGGGAGACTCGACAAAGGAAATCAAGATCAGACATATTGGAAACTGCCTGAAAGCCGATCCCGCTTATGGAGCGGGGGTTGCGAAGGCTCTGGGGATTTCGCTGGACGAAGTTTGGAAGTAGCCAAATATTGAGCGATAAGAAAGGTAACTTGTGAGGCTTAAACAAGTTTTGCTGGTAATCGCAGGATCGGGTTCCCTTTTTCTTGGCGTAACCGGAATAGTTCTTCCATTGCTGCCAACAACTCCTTTTCTGTTGTTGGCGGCATTTTGATACCTAAGAAGCTCAGAGAAGCTGTGCCGATGGTTGATCGGCCATAAGCTATTCGGTGCGTATATCTACAGTTATCTACATTTCCGAGCAGTAAGGAGGAGAGCAAGAAATCTTGCACTTGCTTTGCTGTGGTCCACTCTTACCTTGACAATGATACTGATATCGAATGCTGTTGTCACGGCAATTCTTGTCGGAGTTGGCACTGCCGTTTCTATTCATCTATTGAAGTTGAAAACATTGACAAGTGAAATGCTTGAAGAAGTCAGGAAGGGTCTGAAGAATCCTGATAGGATCAATAAAGACACTACCTCGAATAGCGGCAATACTTAATCACGATCACAATAGTCCCGATCTCTCGCCATCAAGATGAACTCTCGCAGCTCCAAAAAGCGAAAAGATAATATCCGGCTTACTCATCTCCTGATCTTGAAGGCTCGCTGTATAAGTTGTCTAATCTCTGGAGTCGCGAATTTCTTCAAGGCTTCTTCCTGTCTTGACTGAATTGGGCTCGGTCGACGTTGGGTTTCTTCTTGCATCGGCTTCTTTATCGTTCATCTTGATCAGAAGCCACCGCGCATTCTCCGCTTTTCCCGTTCGGACGAGCGCGTAGCCACCCTTAAGCTTCTCTCCTTCGAGCCAAATTGTGATATGACCATCTTCGATTTGTTTTGTGAGTGGGTTCGATTCAGGGTCTTCCTTCAGATTTCTGTAGCTTCCCCGGTCCCAAAGAAGAACCGTGCCTCTGCCGTACTCTCCTTCGGGGATATTTCCCTCGAAATCGCCATACTCGAGGGGATGGTCTTCCGTGGGAACGGCCAGCCTTTTTTCAGAGGGGTCGGTTGACGGACCTTTGGGAACGGCCCACGACTTCAGAACTCCGTCTACTTCGATTCGAAAGTCATAATGAAGAGTCGATGCGGCGTGTTTCTGAACAACAAACACCGGTCTATCTTTTGCCCATTCAAGAGAGGCCTCTTTACCGTCGGGCTCCGGCGTTTTGTTGAAGTCTCTCTTCATTTCGTACTTATTCAGTTTCCTTTCACTCTCGTCCACAGTTTACCTCCTGATCTGTTTGTCAGCCGGGGAGTTGAACAATCCATTCCTTCATAAATATTTCTCTTTCATATGAATTATATCAACCGACGGCCGAGAGCTTTCGGAAGCACAAGAGAACACAGCATGAAGCTATCTCGAGGAGGATTTCTCATAAAGAATCTCAGGGAACAAGATCCTTGATTTTACCCTCGTCTTTCAGTTTTCGGGCTAGATAGATGAATGGAGTGTCTAGAACTGCAACGACCCACTTTAGAATGTAAGTGGACCAGAATATCTGCCACCACACATCGGTCGAAAAAACTCCTAGAAAGGCTAACGAAGTAAAAACCGCCGTATCGATCAGCTGCGATACCATCGTGCTTGCGTTATTTCTGAGCCAGATGTGCTTCCTGTCAGGAAACCTCTTCTTCCAGAAATCATATGCCCAGACGTCATGTAACTGAGAACACCAGTAGGCTGCCAGACTAGCCAGAGCAATTCTGGGGAGAAGGCCGAATATTGCTGAGAGATGCTCCTGAGAGAAATCAGAGTGATGAGGCTCGAAGGCAAGAGCGATTTGCATTATCACGGTAGTCGATATCAGAGAGAAAAAGCCGATGTAGACTGCTCTCTTGGCCTCCTTCTTTCCATGATTCTCAGAAAGAATATCCGTAGCCAAGAACGACGTCGCATAAACGATATTTCCCAAAGTCGCGGCCATCCAGAAAAGTGAAACCGTCTTTATTACCTGAACATTGGCAATTATCGTAGCTATGGCTACCCAGACGTACAATCCTGTCTTTCCCCACAACCTGTAAGCAACTATGATCAAACTGAAGTTCACTACAAGCATCAAAAACCATAATAGTTCGTTCATCTATACCTCCATTCCGAATCCTTCACAATCAGCATCAAGAGACCGGCAAATTTCTGTCATCGGAAGACCGGACATTGCATCCCCTCTCGCATTTTATCGCATAAAGACTTTCAGAACCACTCTCGCGTATCATAATATTGTCTTACTGATGGAACAGGCAGCCGGGAGCGAAATCACATGGATTTTACCTTAAAGGGAAGAAGAGATTGTTATTTTCTATAAAGCGGTGAGATAGTCGAAAAAACTGCAAGAACGACGAAAATATCTTCGGTTACGACATCCGGGCACATCAAATACTGACGGTGGTCTAACTCAACTCGCTTATCCTTGCCGAAAAACTTAATGCAGATCGCTCTGTAGTAGAAATTACAGCGTTACTTCACGACTACGCAAGTATCAAAGACAGCAACCTTTACAGGGACCAGCATATACACGGTGCAGTCGAAGCGGATTGAGTTGCAAGTGCCGATGCGAGTGCCCATATTGTTGGTCTGCCCTCTTTATTCCGTCTAGCATATGTCAGCTACTTTCGATTAGGCTGGCGGATGGATTTCGGGAAAGACCGAAAGAAGCTGGCAGAAGCTCTGCTCCGAAGCAAAAAGACTGATCTTTGATGACCACATCGCGGCGAAAAAAGTTCTCAACCGCCTCTGAAGCGATCTTTCCCAAGTCCAGTCTCTGTATTTTGGCGCAGGAGATCAATCATAGTTCATATTTTCCGAAGATCTCGGTTCCTCGGCAATCCCTTCAATTTCGGGAAGCCTTTCGCGTGTCTCGGTAAGAGTTTCGATCTCCCTGACTTTCGGAAGCAGCCTGCTTTCAAAGGAACCCACTCCATCATTGTAGGCACTGACGGCGTTCTTTAGGTGGCCCTGCAGTCTGTTGTAATGAGCGAAGAAAACACCGAATCTATTATAGAGTTCTTTCGAGGCTTGAACAAGCCTCTCAGCGTTTTCGGTAAGGCTGTACTGCTGCCACCCATAGGCTACAGACTTCAACAGCGCAACGAGATTCACCGGAGAAGCAATAAGGACCTTCTTCGCAATAGCATATTCAAAGAGGTCCGGGTCTGTTAGAAAAGCCGCATTTATTGCAGACTCCACCGGGACAAACATTACCACAAAATCGGCATTTCTGCTGAACGATTCAGAGTAGTTCTTGCTGGCGAGTCTATTCACTGTCTCTCGAACATTCCTTGCGTAGACGTTCATGAACTGGCTTCTCGACGACTCGTCATCTTCTTCCAATGCGGCCAGATAACTGTCGAGCGGAACTTTGGCATCTACCGGTATGTAAGCTTCATTAGGTAGTTTTACAATAAGATCTGGCCTGCCACTGTCAATCGATTCCTGTTCCACAAAATCAACATGTTCGGTCATGCCGCTGAGCTCAACTATTCTACGAAGCTCAATCTCACCCCATCTTCCACGAGTTGATCTATTTCTCAAGGCGCCCTTCAAATCCGTAACGCCCTGCCTAAGATCGGTGTTTGCTGTCGCAAGAGTCCTCAGTTGTTCTTCAAGAGCTTTGTATGCTCCTTCTCTCTTAGATTCCAATTCCCTCACATTTCTTTCCAGCTTTTCCAGGTTGTCTTTCACCGGACTCACGAGACTCTCGAAATCCCTTTTCTGACTGCCCCAATCTTCTTTCTGCAGCTTGAGCAATCCCGAGAACTTGTCATTTGCCTGTCGAATGAAGTTTTCGGTACTGGAATTGAGAACATCAGAAGATATCGCTTTGAAGGTCTCTTCAAGCTCCTCTTTGGCAGAAGTTAGCCAGTCCAGTTTTTCATCCCTCTCTGCGACATCTCTCTCCAGGTCCTTTTCTTTGAGCTGGAGTTCCTGATTCCTCCTGATACTCTGAGAAAGTCTTCTGACAGATGCAATTGCGAAGAGAAAGGAAATCAGAGTGACGACCGACATTATTATTAACGCTGTCAACATCTTGAACCCTCCATCCGTAAATAGACAGCTTTACAGCCGTCAAAATGAAAAACCGGAATAAATGAATACCATCGGTATTATATCAACTTGTCTTTGAAATTGCACTTTGTAAAGGTTCCCTGAGCACATTTAGTCGTGTATTGAGTACCTATTCTATTCTTTGATTTTCGCGTTGAGCAAACGGTCTTCTCGACGATTCCGGATCGCCACCGGACACTCTTCAAAAATCAATGAGCTTACCCAGATACGAACATCCTTGCCAGTTCGACGGCTCCGGCACTGTCGGGAGAATAACCGTCCGCTCCAATTTCCTCAGCATAAGTTTGACTCACGGGCGCCCCACCTATGAGCACCTTTACTTCTTCTCGAATGCCGGCCTTTTTCAGTTCTTCTATCACTCTGGGCATATTAAGCATTGTGGTCGTTAACAGGGCGGAAATAACAAGAATATCCGGCTTCGCACCTTCGGCTGCCTCAACGAACTCTTCGGGCTTCACATCGACGCCAAGGTCGATTATTTCGAAGCCCGCTCCCTTAAGCATCATACACACCAGGTTTTTTCCAATGTCATGGAGGTCACCCTCGATAGTCCCGGCAATCACTTTGCCGATCTTCTTGACCCCTCCGCTGACAAGAAGAGGTTCAATAAGGTCCATACATTGGTTCATCGCCTTTGCAGCAACAAGAACTTCGGGAACGAAATACTCGCCCTCTCTGAATAACCTGCCAACTTCATCCATCCCCGGGATAAGTGCGCTATCCAGAATTTCCTTTGCGCTGAGGCCTTCCGCTAGAGCCTCTTCAGTGGCAGCTTTTGCCTGAGCAGGCATTGTTTCGATGATCGCGTTCGTTATCTTCTCCAGGGTTCCCATCTTCAACCTCCCCCACATTTATTTGCGGTGCAGACAGACCACTGACTTCTTAAGATACATCAAGAGAGCTAGCGCCTGTTTTCACCGAATAGTCTATCTATAACCTTCTTCACTGTTGTAATGCCTTCTATCCTGTATCCTTCGCTTCCCGTAAAGGCAAAGCCATTTTCCAGATCTCCCTTGCAGGCATTCATGAGCGCCTCTGCAATGCAGTATGGCGCCTCTCTGTAATTGCATGTCTTTATGCACTGAAATGAGCATTTAAACGGCTTTTTCTTTCCCTGCTCAACATCGTCCAGAAACTTGTTTTTTATTGCTCTGCCCGGCATTCCCACAGGACTCTTGATAATGGTTATATCCTCCCGACAAGCATTCACGAATGCCTGCTTGAACCTGTAGTCTGCATCGCATTCTTCCGTGGCCACAAAGGCCGTCCCTACTTGAACTGCTGAGGCCCCGAGCTTGAAGGCTTTTTCGACATCATCTCTATCGAATATCCCTCCGGCCGCTATCAACGGAATATTTTTTCCAGTATCACGTTTCACCTGATCTACAAACCTTCTGATCTCAGGTACGGTCTTTTCGAGAGAACTCTCTTCAGAAAAGATCTCCTCGACTCTGTATCCGAGGTGGCCGCCCGCCTTAGGTCCCTCCACAACGAAGCCGTCGGGGACGTAGCTGTACCTGCGAAACCATCTCTTGAATATTACGGTCGCAGACTTCAGAGATGAGACCACTGGAATTATAGCCGTTTCCGATCCATCATCGAGATAAGAGGGGAGATCAAGAGGCAGTCCCGCGCCGGAGATGATCACGTCTATCTTCTCCTTCACGGCCGTTTCCACCATCTCTGCGTAGTTTGTGAGGGCTACCATAATGTTTACTCCCAAAACCCCTTTTGTCTTCTCCCTTGCCCTTCTTATGGTATTCTTGAGGCCATCTATGCTTGCCTGCCTGAAGTTCTTTCTGTAACCGTCAACCGTCATACCAATACCTGCCGTTCCAATAACCCCTATTCCACCTTCAGAAGCGACGGTAGCGGCCAGATTGTCCAGAGAAATCCCTACGGCCATTCCTCCTTGAATAAGGGGAAGCGATGTCTCATGATTCTTTATCTTGAAGATTTCTATGTCGTCACATCCTCTCGATGCCTAAAGTATGCATGATTCATAATAACCTAATTTGATGACCAGATTATTCTACTTCGAAAATAATTCGATTAAGTCGTATGCTGACGATTCACATTTGTATCAACAGTATCCTCATTCCGATAATAGATCGCAGAGAAATTTGTGAATCTCTACCATCGCCAGTGTATCCATCTTGCAGTACTCCAGCATATCTCTTCTTATTCTCTCTACCTCGGGCTCTCTGTAATTTCCCAGAGCCATATTCACGAAAACATACCTGGCATCGTCACCGTTATGGATGAACAGTCCCTCATAACCAACCCCTTCTACAAGTGCAGGAAGAAGCCTTTTGATTGAGAAGCTTCCCCCGAAGTCGGGATGATATATGTGGTCTTTCACAAGCAGTTCCGAATCTACAAATATCTCCGAGAAGGATATGAGCTGTTCTGAAAGTTCTGGATAGTCTTTGTATCTGTTAGACAGCCATCTCAGAATATTCCTCTCAACGGAAGCATGGTGCGCCATAAGTGTTCTGCAGTCCTTGAGGTCCTCAACCAGCCTTTCGGCGAGCAGGAGGCTTTCATCTCTCGAAGGATTGCCGAAGAGAAACTCCCTGTGTTCAAGGACTTCCGGGTCTTTTCTTCGAATGTGCAGTGAATACTGATACGGGATCCCCTCGTAGGGAGCCAGACCATCATACAGGGGAATAACTGAAGCTGCAGTCTCGAAATCGAGATAACCTATCGGATACTCCATACTATTCAGCTTTTCTCGAAGTTCTTCGGGCTTGTCAATCACTATCCCTCCTGTTTTTGCTCCACGAAAGACTCTTTGCAGAAGAGGTTTGTCACCAAGTATCTCTCGCGGAAGCTCTTCCAGATAGAAGTATCCCTTTTCGATCAAAGCATCTGTCTTATCGGCACCCAATCTGGGAAGCTCAAAGATACTGAGTCTCCTGTCCAGACCGAAGCATCTTCGAAGATGCTCGCAGTCTCTGCATTTGTACCCCAATGAGCCGGAAGGAATCAATGTTGAAGTCAAGATAACTGATGCAAGTTCGAGTTTGGCCGTTATCTCTGTTTTCTGCTTCGAAACCTCGTCCGTTACGTCTATGATCTCAAAGAGCTTCCGGTCATCGTCACCCTTGCGATACATTCTTGAGACCATAATTAAACATGCTTTCTTGACTCTGTAACCCGAGCTTTCTATAACTGAGATTGTGTAAGAGAGATCTCTTATGTAGTCCTTTGTGTTCGATGAACCTGCTAGGCTCGCTTTGACCTCGAAGACATCCAGTCCATCTGCCCCTTTTCTCAAAACGTCCGCCCTTGAGACGAAATCGCCGCTAATGAAAGCGGGTTCAAACAGTGTTACGGACTGCCTGTCTCCGATAATCCGCTCGGTTACGAAGGAGGCCTCAAAGGGATCCAGTTCCTCTATCAGAATACCTTCAGGAAAGAGACTCCTCGCCCTTCTGCCGACATCTAGACCCTCTTTCATCCTGAAATCTTCTGCGATTGTCGGCGTGAAATCCCGAGGTTCATTCCTCTCGATCCATCCCCTGACAGGGCAGTAATCGTACTCGAGAAACATCTTATTAGTAATAAGTCTCAACTAGCTTCACCTCGAGTCTTGAAGAGTGTTGAATGCCTGAACTCAGATAACGTCTCATGATGATTATAACAGTACCGACAGGTCCGATTTTCAGGCCTTGTTTCGAGCCTTTATTTCTTCCGCAACTGCAGGTACGCATTCGTCGAGCTTTATTTGAGATATGGATTGATGCTAGAATGCTTTTGATGAGTACCCGATATACTTAAACACGATCGGAGTCTCCGGAGACTTGACTCTTTGGAAAAAATGGGGGGGATTCAGTTGAAACCGGCACCCGATTTCTCAGTGATTCTGGACGTCTTCAGGCGCAATGAAGAACCTTGCAGAGTTCCGTTCTTTGAGCTCTTTGCGGACGATAAAATAATGGAAGAAGTGATGGGCTACAAACTTGCCGTATTAGAAGAAGATCCCGACAGGTACTTCGACCAGCTGGTCGGTTTTTATGAGGAACTGGGATATGACTACGTTCCCTTCTATCAGGCTCCCCGCTTTCCCACTCCCGATTACATTCATGGTGAAGACACGGCAACATACCGCAGAGAAAGCAGGAAGTGGATGAATGAAAAGGGCGGCCCCATTAAGACCCTAAAAGACATCCAGGAAGCGGACTGGCCGAAGGCAGATGAAGCTGTCGATTTCGACCTTTTCCGTAAGCTGGGTGAGCACCTTCCCGAAGGAATGAAAGTAGTTGGAGGGGCTTCCGGCGGGCCATTTGAGCACTCCAGCTTCCTGATGGGTGTTGAGAATCTCTCCATGGCCGTTTACGAGGATCCCGAGCTGGTCAACACTCTTAACGAAAAGATCGGCCATGTTCTCGTTGGAGCCGCAAAGATCATCTCTTCAATGGATTGCGTAGGCGCCTACTGCTTTGGAGACGATCTCGGATACAAGACATCGACCATCTTCTCTCCGAGACATCTCAGAAGACTGGTCTTCCCGTGGTACAAAGAGATAGCCAGCGTGGTACATGCAAACGGTAAACCCTTTGTCCTTCACAGTTGCGGCAACTTAACCACTGTAATGGACGATATAATAGAAGCCGGAGTCGATGCAAAACACTCCTTTGAAGACCAGATAATGCCTGTTCCAGAAGTGAAAAGAAGATGGGGCAAGAGAATCTCGATCCTCGGAGGAATAGATGTTGATTTTCTATGTCACGCCTCCGTCGAGCAAGTTAGGAATCGAACACTCGAGACTCTCGAACAATGCGCTCCGGGAGGCGGGTATGCTTTAGGCACGGGCAACACCGTCGCCAACTACATCCCGGTGAGAAACTACCTTGCAATGCTGGAGGCTGGAAATGAATTCAACTCTCGCTAGATACGTCGAATCGGCTTTCGATTCGGTCGGTTCATGGTAGAGCGCGAGAAAAACATCTCAGTCCTGAAAGGCATACCTTTCAAGATAGAGGCGGCTTCGCTTGTAGAAAGCCTGCGGATCAGAGCCGGTTCTGAGGAAGAGACGACTTTCAGAGAGCTCGTAGAGAATGCCCGTGAGACTGCAAACCCAAAAGCGATCTACAGGACCTGCTTTGTCGACTGCGTTAACAACGACGAAGTTACAATAGAAGGTGTTCGCTTCGAGAGCCGTCTCCTGTCGAAAAAACTCCATTCGGTCGGCAGAGTCTTCCCGTTCGTCATAACTTCCGGACGAGAACTTTACGAGTTCCCGCTCGATCGTACAGACTTTCTCAAGATCTTTCTCTGGGATAGTGTGCTGGAGCACATACTACATGAGGCAGCCGGGTTCCTAAGAAGCGAGATTTCCAGGAATAACCTGATCGAAAACCTCGTATGGATGTCTCCAGGCTCGGGAGATGCGGAGATCTGGGCTCTGCAGCAGCAGAAGGAATTGTTTTCCTTGATTGGAAATGTGAAGGAAGAGATTGGGGTCGAACTGAATGAATCTCTACTCATGATTCCGACGAAGTCAATTTCGGGAATTGCATTTCAGTCCGAGAAGGATTACAGGAGCTGCATGGTTTGCAGAAGGGTTAACTGTCATTACAGAAGCGCACCGTATGATCGGAAGCTGAGGAACTCCCTTGAATAGAGTGGCTCAGTCTTCAAAATCAGTCTGGTTGGCGAGGTTAGGAGTTGCTGGCAAGAGGTTGGAGCAGAAAAAATTAGTTCTTAGTTTGCCATTGTCCATTCGGAAAGACCGTTGCCCAAAAGGAGCCGCTGCGGTGTCGCTCTCGAGTGAATGCATAGGTTAAATGAGATCGGGGATACCGATGAGGAGAGAGGTTAAGTAATGAAAGAAGCTGTGTATAAGGTCACATTCCTGCCTTCGCAAAGAACAGTAACGGCAAAGAGAGGCGATTTGCTGCTCGATGTTTTAAGAAGGGAATCGCAGCAGGTGAATGCCGTATGCGGAGGGAGGGGAAACTGTGGAAAGTGCAAAGCGCTCGTGGCTGAAGGAAGCAAGGCCTTCCCGCTCACCCTTACCGAGTCAAGACTCCTGACACGAGACGAAATTGCGGCCGGATACAGGCTGAGCTGCCAGTACAAAGTCATGACCGATGTCAGAGTCAAAACAGAGGACCCGGCTCTGAATTCCGCAGTTTCCAAACCGCCTCTTCCGAAGGCCTCGATAAGAGAGATATCTCCACAGGTTAGAGTCGAAGAGTTTTCTCTTTGTAGGCCGGATATTGATGACCAGACTTCAGACTATTCAAGACTGATGAGTGCTCTCGTTACCGAAAGACCGGGGATTGACAGACTTAGTCTTCTGAGAAGGCTTCCCCATGTCATAAGGGAGCTGGATTACAGAGGCAGGGCCGTCTTGTACGGAAGCGAAGTAATCGACATACTACCTTTCTCGGACGAAAGCGGTATCTTCGGCGTCGCAATCGATATAGGCACGACAACCCTCGCAGTTTACCTGGCAGATCTTAAGTCGGGAGAGATCGTTGCGGTTCGATCTGCTTCCAATCCCCAGTCTGCATATGGCCAGGATGTCATTTCCAGGATTGACTACGCAATCAAGAGAGACGAAGGAATCGATGAGCTGAGAACTGCAGTTTTGACAACACTGAATAGGCTGATTGACGATCTTTGCAAAGGAGGAGCAGTATCGAAGGAAAGGATCTACGATACTTCGATAGTGGGAAACACGACGATGATCCACATCCTTCTCGGAATAAGCCCGGAGAGAATCGCCTCCTCACCTTTCATACCGGCATTCACTGGAGGAAAGGTCTTCGAGTCGCGGGAACTGGATTTAGAAGGGTCCATTCCAAATTCGAAAATCTACATAATGCCCGGAATCTCAGCTTATGTAGGCTCGGATATCACGGCCGGTATTCTCTCGTCTGGATTTGTCGAAGATTCCGGCAACGTTCTCCTTGTGGATATCGGAACCAACGGGGAGATGGCCCTCAAGAGCGGCGGCAGAATCTTCACTTGCTCCACCGCGGCAGGTCCGGCATTCGAAGGAGGCAACATAAGCCAGGGAACTATTGCCAGACCGGGAGCGGTCGATCATGTGTGGTTCAATGGAGAAGGTATCGGATTCAGTACAGTGGATGGTTCTGATGTTTCTGGAATATGTGGTTCGGGATTGATAGACGCGATTGCCGTAATGATAGATGCAGGAGTAGTCAACGAATCGGGAAGAATCAAGGGAGAACACTTCGAACTTGATGGCCGGTCGGGAAAAGTGCGGATAAACAAGAGAGACATTCGTGAAGTGCAGCTTGCAAAAGCTGCCATTCGAGCAGGAGTATCCGTTTTGATGGACCGGGCCGGCATCGATACGCGAGATATAGACCGGATTCTGCTTGCCGGAGCCTTCGGAAACTACATCGATCCCGAAAATGCCCTGCGAATAGGCATGCTTCCCAAAGTACCGGTCGAAAGAGTTTCACCAGTCGGCAATGCGGCCGGTCTGGGTGCAGTTCTGGCAGTTCTCGATAGCGGGATTCGAGAGAGAGCGGAAAGTCTCAGCAGTGAGGTACATTATGTAGAACTATCTGGGAGAAAGGATTTCAACGAGATCTTCGTTGAGAATCTTGCCTTGAGGGAGGGATAAAGAATGGCTTTCACTAGATCAATCATACCTTTGCTCGGCGCGCCGGGAGCAAGACTGACGGGAACAAAGCTTAAAGAGAATCTCACAAACGTGGAAATCCAGTTCAAGTCTTTGTCGAAGCTTATGGAAGAGTTTCAGCCCGACGGGATCTTCTTCATGATGGACCTGACAGTCGAAGCCGAGGCGTTGGGAATGGAGATCGGTTTCCCTGAGGATGACAATCCCTTCGTTAAGGAACATCCAATAAAGGGACGCGACGAGCTGGCCTCTGTCGAAAACTCCTGGAGCGGAGTATCCGGCAGAATGAGGATCTTCACAGAAGTTGCAGATAAGATGGCGAGAGAACTGCCGGGAATGAAGGGCAGCTACGTTATCGGTCCACTTAGCCTTGCAGGAGAACTGGTTGGGGTTACAGATCTCTGTATGAAGCTGATAGAAGAGCCGGATTTTGCAGAGAGCGTAGTAGACTTTTGCGCAAGGGTTGTAGGTGAATACTCCAGAGCGCTAATCGACCACGGTACGGACACGATAGCCGTGCTTGAACCGACTGCGGTGCTCTTATCCAAGAGACAGTTCAAACGTTTCGCGCTTCCATATTTTGAAAAGCTCAGATCGGAACTTTCAAAACCTTTAATTTATCACATCTGCGGAGACACGGAACACATAGTAGAACCTATGGGTGCAAGCGGCGCCTACGGACTGAGCCTTGACAGCATGGTGGACCTGAAGGATACGGCGGAGAGAATTCCCGAAGATGTTTTTCTTATAGGCAACATAGATCCGGTTAAGGTCTTCCTTCAGTCAAACGGAGAGGAGGTCGAGAGAGAAACTACAGAACTTCTCGAGAAAATGAAGGACGTTCCCAACTTCATTTTGAGTTCCGGCTGTGATATTCCACTGGAGACTCCTCATGAGAACATCGCCGCCTTCTTCAGGGCCGGCAGGAATTTTCGGTCATAATACAATACATCAGGTTCAGAAGAAGAGCAGCTTCTTCAGCGAGTATTATCGAGAACCATATTCGTAAGCGCATTCAAAAAGTCTGAAGATCTTCTCGGGTGATACTTCGGCCTGAATGTTGTGGATAGGAGCAAAGACAAAGCCTCCGCCCGGAGAGAAAATGTCGATGCGCCAGCGAATATCGTCCTCCAATTCCTTGAGCGTTCCGAAAGGCAGGACGTGCTGTGTGTCACATCCTCCTCCCCAGAAGACGATATCTCTTCCAAATTCCTTCTTCAGCCTTTCCGGCTCCATATTCTTCGCGTTAGTCTGAACCGGGTTCAGGATCTGAACCCCGGCTTCTATGAAATCTGGTATGAAGGGATAGACGGACCCGCAGGAGTGAAGAAAGATGAACAGATCGGGTTTCTTAATGTGAATGAAGTCGCACAGGTTTTTCAGTCTGGGTTTGAAGACAGATCTGAAAATCCGGGGCGATATCGCCGTATTTTCCTGGGTGCCGTAATCGTCGCCAATCTGAATAATATCTATATCGTCTCCCACGTTAGAGAGATACTTTTCCAGATCTACAATATAGGTTTCGAGGAGCCGGTCGAGAAAGAACTCCATAAGAGACCGGTCGGTAATCAGCCTCTCCATGAACTCCTGGTACCCGAACATTGAATGGCCCGCCTCGAGGAAGTTTCCCCCGAAAGCCCCGATTACGGCGCAGTCTGTTGACTCACGTATTCCCGAGAGCTGTCCTTTCAGGAACTCTATTTCCTCGTCAGTCAGTTTTGGCAGAACAAGAGCCGAGATCTCCTCTTTGCTCTCGGCCTGGGCAAGGGGAAAGTAACTCCTGTCGAAGTAATGGCCGCCTCGGGGCATTCTCGCGACTTCGACACCGTTCCTCTCGACTGCTAGCGAACCGTCCTCTTTCACTTTGAAGTCGAAACCATCTGGAAAGAGGTATCTCGACCCATCTCCAAAGATGTCTCTCCTTATCCAGGAATCGATTCTAGTTTCAAAGCCTCCGTTCAGTCTCTTGAGTTCGATCACATCGGAATGTACTTCTCTCCTGATCTCCTCATCGATAAAGGCAAGCATCTGATGAATATCGAAAACCCTTACTGAAAGATCACAATAACCGAGATAATCTACAAGCTTCTTGTAAGCTTTAGCATGAATGCCGGTCGACCTCATTCCTCCCAGATCGATAGGAATACGGTCAGGTTCGCGGTGTTTCAACGTTTTCAACACTCTATCTCGCGAAGTCATGCAGTTTCTCTCCTTTCAGATCCTTCTCTCCTGAGATTCTACGAAACAATTATGCCTGAGACAGATTCTATTGCTTCGCTACTGTAAGATTTAGAAATAGGATCAACCTCTCTTTAAGCTCTTAATTACCCATAAGTTACGGAGCTAAATAGAAATCATATTGTGCTTCTTCTCCCTTGACAGTATATGCTGTATTTGGCTCCTGATGATCCTGATCTTAAGTCCTCCCTTGAGGGAGGAGGACCACGAATTGGCGGAGGGTGTGCACGCTCGTCTTTGAGAACTGCAAAGGCCGCTGCCTTGAAATAATCCCAAGAGAGCGGATGTTGGTTCCTGGTAAGAACATATTGCACAGACCTACTAAAGACGTGAAGAGCGAATACATCCAATAAAGCTCGGCCAGGCTGATCGATGCGGGACGCGCTTCAAAGACGTGCACACACCCCACCGCAAGCGGTCCCCCCGCTCGAGCGGGGATTTAAGATCAAGAGCAGAAGAGCGGTTCATCGTTGACACTCCGCGTCCGGGGTCGGTCTTAGTTAAAAACCACGAGATGATGAGATGGGTTCCAGAGAACATCATGTGGGTAATGATGAGCTCTTTAAGGACAGCAATAAAGTGAAACGTACGCGTGCCCCAAGTTCTTTGAAGGAATGACCGCTGTAACTTTCAAAACTATCTTCTGAAAGTGTTTAGCAACTTTTCAATTATTGCAGATTTACACTTTCTCTTCAAACCAAAATCAAAACGCAATATCATAATTCTGAGTGATTTGTCTAGACTTATTTATCATTCCTGGTAAGGGCTTCAGGTAACCGCTTGAACCGTTAAGCCAGATGAGTCTGTATCTGTCGAATCTTAGTCTCCCTTAGATGATGTCTTTATGATTAGTCTTTAGTTTCGCACTTAGCAAGTTAACCATATTGGCGTAATTAAGGAAACTTACATGCTCTTTTCGAAACAAATCCGATTGGCATTCTTATTATTTGGAATCTTCGTATCGAAAGATAATGTCGAGCAGCCGTGAAATATACTGAAACTACAGGAACAGTTGACTTCAAAAACCGCTGAAATTGTTAAGTATGGGGGGTGTTTAGAATGCTTCTGAAAAAGAACCGTCTTGTCTTGCTACCTGTAGTTTTCCTTATCCTTTTGCTGTCTGCATGTCCATTCAACCCGCCAAACAAGATTCCGGTCTGGTTTCTTCCAATAGGAGATCAGACTGTGGAAGAAACCAAAACCCTAGAAATCCTTCTGAGCGATCACGTCTCAGATGAAGACGGCGATGCCTTGAGCTTCTCGGTAACAGGAAAGGGAAGCGTAGTTAGCGGTCTATATTCCTACACTCCGGGCATCGGTGAATCTGCAATTGAATTCGAGGAAGAAGCGGTATATGCAGTTACGATAACCGCAGACGACGGAAAGGGCGGAACGGCAAGCGAAAGTTTCAACGTCACGGTTATGCCCACGAACAGGCCTCCAGTCTGGATAACGATTCCAAATAAAACTGTTCTGGAGGGTTCCACTCTTACAGTTCTTCTTACAACCTACGCTAGCGACCCGGATGGAGATGCTCTTACATTCGATATTCTTGAAGGTCCCGGTGAGATTGACGGAAACAACTATGAGTACTCTCCCTCCTATGAGGATGCAGCAATTTACTTTGAAGAATCGGCAGTCTACAGTGTTGTTTTGAGAGCTATTGACACAAAAGGGGCCGAGGCGACGACAAGTTTCTCAGTGACCGTTACTAATAAGAACAGAGTTCCCGAATTGTCGATACCTTCCCCGCAATATGTTACAGCCGGAACGACATTAACACTGGACATCGCCACATTCGCGAATGATCCCGATGGGGATTCTCTTACATTCTCAAGAGTAGCCGGGGTTGGAGCAGTCGCAGGTAGCACCTTCACTTATTCTCCGTTATTGAGTGACTCAGGAACAAGAAACGCAACGATCAGAGCAAACGATGGAAATGGAGGCCAAACCGACCAGACATTCGATATAACAATCAATCCAAGTGGAATAAACAACCCACCGAATACCCCTTCGAATCCTACTCCTGTCAGTGGGGCACTTACACAGCCAGCCAATCTTACACTCTCTTGGATCGGGGGAGATCCAGACGGCGATGTAGTTACATATGATGTGTATTTAGGTACCTCTCCAACGGCTCTTGTGTTCAAAACAAACAGGAGTACGACTACTTACCCTACCGGCACTTTGAGTAGTTCGACTAATTACTACTGGCGGATTGTCGCGATAGACAGTAAAGGAGCCACTAAGACCGGCCCCATCTGGAGTTTCCGCACTGCGCCAACAAAAGCCTTTGGAGAGAATTTTGAGACATATTCTACAGGCACCATCACAGGTTCATTCGGGAAGTGGTACTACACTGAGTCTGGCAGTGTGCCTAATCCAGTCATTACAACGATCACCGGTCACGGTAAAGTCATCGCCTTCTACGGTGGAACTGGAGGTTACTCCACGGTCTACACTTCATCGGTGAAACCTATAAAGCTTGGCTATCTAGAGTACGACGTTAGGCTGAGCTCCTCCACAACAAACAAATGGGGCTGGATTGGGCCGAACAACACTAATGCATACACAGGAATAGGATACCTAGGAGGAAGTCAGGCGATAATCTGCTGGACAAATTCCGGTGGTTCCTACCATTCCGAGAAAGTGATGGATATCTCACCTGGAGTCTGGTACAAAGTGAAGGTGATCTTTAATCACACAACGGGAAACGCGGCAGTATACGTAAACGATTTATTCAAGAAGAGTTTTACCTATAGTCCTGTGTCAGCGGGCACAAATGGAGTTAGGATGACTACGAGCAATGGCGTTTTGTCTTACGTCATGTTCGACAACATAAGCTTGTGGGCCACGGATGTCAATTACGTGCCATAAAAAGTGGGGGGGTCAGAGAATCTAGCGTCAAGTTCGTAGATAGACTCCGTCATGTTTGAAGAATTTGCTCTTCTCTCAAAAGAGAGAGATAGTTCTTGAAGAGATCTCTGGAGTCATTTGCAATGCTGAACGGACTTCTGCCCTTCCACAATCTCGTTGCCAGAACGGGGTACCGTTCTGGCAGCTTCTTGAACTTGAAACTCTCTTGAATGCCGTCGAAGTAGTCATAATTCACGTGCGTACAGTTCAGAAGACAGAGAGCGGTTCTCATTTCTAGCAGGGTCTCTATTGAGGCGCAGTAGATGTCCTCGTATCTCTTCCTTGCAATGCAGGAGAAGATTCTCCCGCAAGACTCGAATACGAGCTCCGAAAGATTGTCCTTCAAAGCCCTCCTGAACTTCTCTTCAGGAACACGGCAAGCGAGAGCGTAATACTGCCCCGGCTTCGACGCATCGCCTTCCAGTACGACAAGGTTTTTCACCAATCCAGCGTAAAATGGCCATTCAACTCCCGGTTCCTCGAGTAATCTGCAGAGTCTGTTTTCGGTTATCGAATTTATAGTGACCGGGACTAAGCCATCGAGAAAGGCTTTCTTGGGAACCTCTTCTCTGGTTATCATAAGCATTTCTAGATCGGACCAGTGAGTATCGGTCCCTCTCGATGTAGAACCATACAGGCAGAAGCAAATCAGATTGTCCTTCACCTCTCTCGAAACCTTTCGAGAAATCTCCAGAGCCAAGTTGTACCTCTCCTCATGTGTCAATTGATCTCCACCTTCTCGTTTTCCAAAACCGCCTTTGCTGAGATTGCTTTGCAGATCATAGATTGTTCAGGAGGATTTTTTCGGATTGTTATGGAGAATTCGTTCGGCAATCATCATCGCCTGTAAGAGCTTTACAGTCTTCTCACTAATCTTCTCCTCCAGAACTCTCGCGATATTTTCTCTTGCCATCTTAAGGTGCCCGTAGATCGCTTCGACGATTGCATAGTCCCCGCCAAAGCCGGATATCTTGTTGAACGGCACTGCATCCAGGAATTCGCTCAAGGCGTTCCGCGAAGAAATTGGCGAGATGATGTGAGACCAGCACATGTCGATGAAGACGTTTGGATAGGTCCTGGCAAGGGCCGCAGTCACTCCCCAGTAAGGATATCCAATGTGAAAGAGATCGAATTTCACTCCCGGATACTTGAGAAACAGGTTCTCGAGAAGCTCGGGGTTCAAGTTGCTTAACATTCCACGATTTCCTTCCAGCAAACCGGTGTGAAACTGAACGAAAACTCCACGTTCATTCGCTGCAGACATTATAAGATGCATCACATAATCCTGCACTACTTTGGGTAGAACTAGACTCTTGTCTCCATACACACACTTCTCGGTTCTCTCTTTCAGAGCCTTTTGAAACACGATTGCAGCGTCTTTAAAACTCACTTCTTCAAATCTAATCGGCCTCTGATAAGCAATAACACTCTTCAGACCAATGATGCCATTTGCCAGATTCTCATCCAGCTCCCTTTCGAAAACCTCTAGCCAGTCGCTGAGCGATCTTATTTCTACGGCGTAGGTCTCCTCCAGCCATCCTACTATATCGAATTCAGGTGGCATTGGCATTATGTAGTTTTGTGGCTGCCAGACCCTCCTGAAATGGCTCCTGTCTCATTCGAATCGGCTGGTCCAGGGATCTATTATCGCAAGTTCTATGTTACAGAGATCCTTCAGGATTTCTTTCAAGTGTCCCGGTCTGTTTGCCTCCCTGAACTTCTCTCCGAGCTCCTCTATGGTCGAACCTTTTATTCCGTCGATCCCGTATATCTCTCTAACCGAATCATCGAGAACCCTGCCGTAACCGGTATGTCGGCAAAACTCCCAGTGTGGTTCTATCAGTTCCCAGCGTCCAAGTATATCTCTCTTCTTATCTCTGGCAGTTCCTAGAGTCTCGGCTTTAAGTCCAGTAGAAATCATATCAGAGCTCATAAAGTGAAGAAGGAACTCCTGAAGAACGTCGTCTCTCCCCAGGAGCAAATCTTCAGAGTGGACCAGGTGTTCATGTGTGTCGATCACAGGGATCTGTCTTATGTAATCAAGTATCTCTTCATAGACTTCCTTATTCTCCGATTCCATATCTACTTATTGCTGAAGCGACAATCCTGTTAATGAGATCACCGTAGCTCCACCCTCTCGCCTCGGCCATTTTGACGATATCTGAGTAATCAGGTACGAGAAGAGGAAGGGAATTGACCTCTAGGAAGTAGATCTTTCCTTCGTCGTCAATCTTCAAATCGATACGGCAATAGTCCTTCAAGTCGAGCACCTGGACGACTCTCATCGAAAGCTCGCTTATAGCTGTTTCCTCTCTCTGTGAGATCTTCGCAGGACAAATGTAATTCGTCTCGTCACCGTGGAACTGTTTCACCCTGTAGGAATAGAAAGTTTCAAGGTGATCTGGCAGCGACGAGAAATCTATTTCCATGATCGGGAGTACTTCACTTCCAACAATCCCAACGGTGAACTCCCTTCCTTCAATGAACCTCTCAACCAGAGCGGGCTGTTCAAATCTCTCGTGAATACGTGAAACAGCTTTCTGCATGTCATCAACTCTCTCTACGACCGAGTCCTCCCAGATACCCTTTGCTCCGCCTTCCTTAACGGGTTTGACGATTGCCGGACTGAACGGCAGGTTGTCGGCGGTATCTCCGGGACGTACCGAAAAGAATTCGGGAGTGGATATTCCATAGGCTTTCATGATCAACTTTGTGAGCGCCTTGTTTATACAGAGAGCGTTCGCCGTAGCACCGGAGCCGGTAAAGGGTACTCCCAGAAGATCCAGCACGGCCGGAAGATGGACCTGCCTCTCTGCACTGCCCCTGCCGGTAGTGAGATTGAACACGAGATCAGTGCCTCTAAGTCCGCTAACAGCATCGATCTCGAATGGTCTGGAATCGACTTCAAAACTATTCTCGAGTGAACTAACAACACTCCTGACCATCTCTTCATGATGAAAATCGATTGTCGTGTCGTGAACGACAGTGATTCTCATAACATTCCTCCCTTGGGCATCTTCAAAGTATCACTACAAAGAAATTATACATATTCCTCGTTTTCGATTTTCCGATTTAGTATCAATGAAGGAGAACCCCGGTCTCAAAAGATAGAGTGGACTTCGACTAGTGCTGCTGATGAAGCTCACCGCTTTATGTCGTGACGTTGAGAATCTCTTCCCCATCGAATTTTCTGGCAACGGCAAGCGCTCTTCCTCTGGACCAGATGGAAGATCTTCCCTGCGCTTTGTCTCTGCCAACAATCCCAGTCGCCATCGGATTTACGAGATAGCGAATCTTCTCTCTACACGATGATGCCCTGATCGGTCCATCGCGAAACCAGACCCTCTCCTGCGTCGAACCGCGCATCGATCCTTTCCACTCAGCAAAATTGCAGGAGGGAACCAGTATCAATTCGCAACCGGCTGCATCCAGTCTCTCGATTTCGCTTTGAAAGAACATATCGTAACAAATCGCTATACCTATTATGCCAATCTTCGTATGAACCACATTATCGACCGGCTCTCCTCTGGAAAACAACACGGAGCTCTCGGCTTTGGTAAGATTGTGCTTCAAGGCTCTTGTCAACAACTTTCCCTCAGGATTGAATAAGTAGGCCATGTTATAGAGCCTTCCATCCCTAATGAATCTCCCTCTCTCAGATTCTTCATCGATTATGGGAAGCAATATCGACGGGGCAAGAAGATAAGTTTCGAACTCCCTGGCAATGGTACTGAAAACTCCGTGATAGTAGGCTTCTATCCCAAGGGCATCTCTTAGAAAAGCCTTCTTCAAAGGATTAAGAGAGAACCCCATATTCTTAATTGCATACTTTGCAAGAGTCTTTGTTGTCGTCTCCTCGAAGCTGAGTTTCCTGAAGGAAGGGTATAGAAATGTTGCAAAAAACTCCGGGAAGGCAATGATATGGTTACTCCCCTTCCACAGAAGTGAAGTCTCACTCGCATAGTCTCTCATCTTTCTGCGAAATGTCTCTTCGCCATAAGACTCCTGATCGAACCAGACCTGTATTGCAGTAAGATCGGTGTCTTTCATGACGCAAGCTTAACAATAATCAATATTAGACCGACAACCAATAAGATCGGCAGGAAGACAACAAAAAGACCTGCTATGGCAAATATCACTATCATTATCACTCCTACGCCGGCTACTACAATAATCAACGCAGGGAAGAACCTAATTGCAAGATATAGCAGGAACAATGCACCGACAATGGCTAGAAAAGTGCTCAATAGATCACCTCCGTTCACTGGTCATTGACAGTATAACGCATGGACTATATAATTCTCTAGGCAATGAAGCTTGCCTTGGAGAACAGTCTTCCAGAACCGCTTTTTTGGCTGATAGTTTCTGCGATTATCATCCTCTCTATCGTTATCCTGTCACTATTCGACAGAATCAATCTACCCGGTTTGATCGGCCTTGTTATGCTTGGAGTGATTCTTGGTCTTAGCCTTCTCAATACTATCGATTCGACTCTTCTGTCTATCTCGGCAGAGGTCAGACTTCTGGCACTGATAGTTATTCTCATGCGAGCCGGACTTGGATTGAATCGAAGAGTCATTAAGAAGACCTGCCCTGTGTTCTTCGTCTTGATCCTTTCAGTCTGTCTCTCTTATATCTGTTGACATAGTAGAAGCCTGAGTTTCATTCCGGGTCTTTTTGAGAGCTTTTCAATAATGATCTTGTCTCACTTTCTGCTGAATTTGAGTCTACTTCAGGGCGGGATGCTTAGATTCATAATAGCAGCGGTTTCACCTGCGGTAGTTGTTCCTGAGATGTTCAAACTTAAGGAGAAGAACTTCGGAAAGAGAAACGAGATACCTTCGACAATTCTTGCCGCCGCTTCTATAGACGATGTTGTGGCCATCACTCTCTTTAAGTCTTTCTGGGGGTCGAGAGCGGTCAGGACATCAGTACAGGATGGTCCCTGCTTATGGTACCGGTGGAGATCATTCTCGGTATCTTTCTGGGAGCGTTAATCGGGTTTCTTTTCAGCCTCCTTTTCAGGAAGTTCCACACTAGAGATACAATGAAGGTTCTTCTGATGCTTTCGGTTGCATTCATTTTCCACAAAGTGGAAAACTTCTTGCCGGTGGCGACTTTGCTGGAAGTGATGGCAATCGGCTTTATCCTCCGAGAGAAGCTCCCAGACGCCGCCGATCGAATATCTGGAAAGATGGAGAGAATATGGGTGGTCGCCGAGCTCTTCCTCTTCGTGCTTGTGGGTGCCAGTGTGAACATAAACGCGGTAAGGGACTCGTGGTTAATGAACTTGCTATAATAGTCTTGGAGCACACATTTAGAAGAGCAGGTGTCTTGGCGGCAACCATCGGTCAAGACTAGATCTACGTGAAAGACTATTCTGTATGATTTCATATTTACCCAAAACAACTGTTCAGGCAGCAGTAGGGGCAATATCCCTGGCAATGGGGGTTGCTTACGGAGATGTGATACTCTCGGTTTCGTTTCTATCAATCCTTACAACGGCCCCTCTTGGCGCCATTGGCATAAGACTCGCTGCAAGAAGATTCTCGAAGAACACCTGAGAGAGTCGACTACGTCTTTCTTCGAGTCTCTTCATCAAGTTATGAAAATGTGAAGTCTGTTTTCGATCCGGAGAAATCGTCGATTACTTTTAACCCCGTTTCATTTCAAACCAAAAAGCAAATTGAAGCGGGGTACTCCAGTTTTCTTTTTTTGTGCCGCGTCTTTCTGCCGGAGTGATTCTTGATTGAAGAAAAGATTTACCCGCAATTCTTTTCGGTAATAGGGAGTGCTCAAAGCTCACAGTGGGCCTTAAGTTTCCCTATGTGAATTTCCAAAGGTATATTCAGATTTACCGAGCGGAACTATCTTCTGAAACTACCCTGTTCTTCCAGTTGACAACAACAATACCGGCCGAAACCAATATGAGGGCAAACGCCATGTACGAATTGAGGGCCTCTCCCGGAATGAAGGCTGCGGATAAAAATACTCCGGCAACCGGAATCACAAATCGGAACATAGTTATCTCGCCGGCTTTATGGAGGCTGAGAACCGCGTACCACAAGGAAAAAGCCACTGCTGAAAGAAGCATCGAGTAAAGGAGCAGAAGATTTCCTTTGAAAGTAAAACGGAGTGAATCCCCTCTTAACCCAGGAAGGCCAGCGACCAGAAGAAGAAAGCCGCCTATCGAAAGCTGCCATCCAGATACCAGAAAGGGAGAGCGATTCGCCGACATCCATTTGGCGTACATAGTGCCAAGAGCGCCGATGGTTGCGGCAATCAACATAAATCCATCGCCTTTGAAAACGAAGCTCAGAGTGAATCCCGCCTCGAAATTCGCGAGAAAGACCCCGGCAAAACCCAAAAACATGCCCAGTGTCTTTCTCCAGCTAAGGCGGTCATTCTTGTATATGTAGTGAGCAAGAAGGATCACGAGGAAGTTCTCCCCCGCCATTATTATCGAAGACTTCATTCCCGTTGTATGACTGAGCCCATTATAGAAGAAGAAGTACAGAAGAAAAGTCTGCAATACTCCAAGTGCAAACAAATGCATGTAGTCCTTCTTAACGAACTTCACTCTTCCCTTTCTACCCAAAGGTATCGAAAGTAGAAGCACCATAATACCGGCTCCCAAAAACCTGATTCCGGCAAAGACAAGCTTAGCTGAAACATCATCCGGGGAAATTGCCATCTCCTCGTAACCGAGTTTAAGAACGGGAAAAGCGCTTCCCCAGAGAACCGAACAAAATACCGCGACCAAAGCCGCGATCCATTTCTTCTTCAAAATATCCATGAAATAAGTCTACACTAAAACCGGCAGACAAGTAGTTCTTTCCATTTGACGGCATTTTACTTTTACCGGAGCGCATAGACAAGCAAACTTGTTCTTTTTTTGTGGTCGAAGGGGGCCCCACCTACTTGTAAGCTTGATAATGGGGGATATTCTGTGCGGCTTCACGCTTAAGAACGAAGGCCCGTTTCCCGAGAAGATGAATCGAGAAAGGGCATTGTTGAGATGCTCGCTTCGCTCACGAGAAGACTCCAATTGACACGTCAACCGTTGAATGTACGCCGTTCTCCGACCGGAAAAAGGCCGAGACAGATTGATGAATTATTTGTTGAAAGAACATGCTGCCGCACAACCATCTAGATTGGTCGATATCTTCACCGAATACCTTAATGAATTTGAAAAGCTTTTTACCTAAAATATCAGTTCATTAGGAGGGCGAACAGCCGTTTGCCCCTACAAAAGAATTGTCTAATCGTTTGACATTGCCATCTCGTAGAGCCTGCCCATAAATCCTCTCACTTTGTTATCCCATGATGTGCCTGCACGAGATCTGGTTTTTTACCCTCCTGCCGAAGGCAGCAATGCGTCCGCCGATGTTCTTTCGGCGCCTTGCGTCTTATTTCAACAGGGACCGGCTCTTCTCACGTCCTCTCGTGAGCGCAACGAACTCTCGAAAATGCTCTTTCTCGTCAGATAAAATAAACAAAAGATACCCTGGAGAAGCATTTCATTTTCTTTGAGCTCTGTAACCTATGGTATTGTCAGGAGTTTCCTGTTAAGTCATCAAAATACTGAGAACTCTAAGCTGGAAGATAGACATCTCGGCCTTCCTGAGAAGAAGTTGAGATAGGGCATCCGGTCTGTCGGTTATTATCGAAGCAACTCCCATTGATGAGTATCGACTCATTGCATCCGTGTTGTTCACTGTCCAAACATGGACATCTCTCCCCATTGATCTTGCTCTCTGTATGAATCTATCATTCAAGATTGTAGTGGACACACTGTAGAAGTCCACATCTACCGACCAAACGAGGCTGGTCAGATACCCTACAACAAGTCCAATAGGTATCTCTGGAGCAAGCTCTCTGACAGCGGTCAATCTTTCATTACTTGTTTACGTGATCACCACCCTGCTCTCAAAGCCCATCTCCTTGACTAACTCTATCGCTGCTCTGGAGATCTCTGGAGAGTAACCATAATCCATAAGTTCAATGTTCAATTTCACACTTGGAGGAATCCCGGTCATGCATTGAATAACTTCTGCCAGTGTTGGAATTCTCTCTCCGGCAAACTCGATTGAAAAGCGACTGCCTATGTCAAATTCGGCTATCTCAGCGTAGGTAAGGTTATGGAATCGTTCTCCGACACTTGCCACCTTTGATAGCGACCTATCATGATTTAGAACAAGCACTCCGTCACGTGTCATCTGTACATCGATTTCGATTGTGTCTGCACCATCCTCAATTGCGATTCTAACCGCGCTAAGCGAATTCTCAGGCGCTTTGAATGAACTTCCTCTGTGAGCGGTGACCAAAGGCAGTTCAATCTCGGAAACAACTAGAAAACGACCCAAGTATCCGAAGAAGACTCCCTGAATGACTAGAATGATTAGTAGAGGGAGTAGCCAGGGCCTTCGAGTCACAACAGGTCTATCAGTAACAGCATCCTTTCCTAGCAATGTTTGAGAATCAAGGGCTTCTCCTTCTTTTATCGCATAGAAGAGCCTGGTTGTCAAAATAGAATAAAAGATAGATATCCCTATAGAGACAGCCATAGTAGTCATTGTCTCAGCTGAAGCGAAAATGGAAAGCTTCAGGATATTCATCGATGTGGGATCATAGCTCGATCGGATAACGAAATCTCTCGTGATCCTAAAGACGAAGGAATTACCGATTATCAGCAGCAGAGAGGGAGTCCAGAATGCCAACGTGCTTAGCAACACCTTCTTTCTGTTGCCGTTTACCAGACTTGTGCTTGCCCTGAGAGCACCGGCAAATGTCTTTCGATCCAGAGCGGCGTAGTGAATCGCGAAAATCCAGGAGACAAAAAGTCTGATCATTATCATCAGTGATATTATCGCTGCAATCCAACCAAACGGTCTAGTAACTACAGATGGGTACATTCGACAGGGAGCTCTCTCGAAAACGCTCTCTGCAATACGGGAAGAATCCTCAATGCAGGCAAAATGCACAACAGGAAGATCCCCGCTTTAAATGAAGCTAATCCAAGAAGTCTGGGAAGAATCCTTAGAATCCTCGCAAGCACAGATCTTACTCTATCCTCTCGTTCTTTGAGTGTGGCAGCCGAAAACTTCACTAATCCGCTCTGTTCAAATGAAAAACCAAGCAGCCAGAAGAAAGCCACCGTTAAGACGATGACTATTCCAGGAAAACTCTCTGCAAGACTCAAAAAACTCCAGTCAAAAACCATTTTCCGCCGGTGAAAGAGAACAGAGAGCCAAGCAAAAGGGCAATTAGAGGTACTGTCAATGAAGAGAAGGCAACCTTCATAAGAACCATGAAAGTCACAGACTTCGAAGGCATTTTCAGAAAAACATGATACATCATCTTTGCCCCTATCTTCGCAATGAGAACAACCTCCCACAAACGCATCTCTCTTATAATATCAAAATCACCAAACGTCAGGACTGTCAGGACCGACCAATTTGCCAAACGTTGTATTTTGATATGCGTAACTATGAAGAAGTTCAATGTATAATCCTTCAAATGTTTGCTTTGGATGACAGCTAAAATAAGAGTACAATGTCATTGATGTCGATTACGATAATTTCAAGTCAGTTTGGCTATTGATTCGAATAGGGGTTTTTCAGTACGATAGATTGAATAACTGTTCTTAATTGATTCTTGATGGGGAAGTCATGCCTTATTAAAGAGTGGTGATGCTGAAGTGGATAGCACTGTTCTCAAAACCGTTGTAACAAAAGTGAAAGACGGCATGTCAGCAATAACCGTTACTCCAGTGAGACTTATTTCAAGACTCGAGCCCGGTAAGGAGTATCCTTCACCTGGATCTTTTATTCTTCGATCAGTAGAGAGTGCCGGGGAGGTAATTGAAAGTGGGGATGTAATAGTCATCACTTCAAAGATCGTTTCAATTCTGGAAGGAAGATGTTATGAGCTAAGTCAAATAAGGCCCTCGCTACGTGCGAGACTGCTTGGGAAGCTCTTTGGAAAGCAATCCTCGAAAGTAGAATTGATTCTCAGAGAAGGGAGAATATCAGCTGTGTTCCCTTACAAGTCTGTGTTAAAGAACAAGGTAATCAGAAAGAGAATGCAGGAGGTATCAGTTGATCAAAGCAAGAGTGAGAAGGTTATTGACAGCTTTAGAAACGTGTTCATGATAAGGAAATATGGTGTCTATCTTGATGAAGCCGGAATAGATGCGTCCAATCTTCCGAAAGGATGGGTATCTCTCCTCCCAAAAGATCCGTGTGAGAGTGCAGAGAAGATCCGTCAAGAAATCGAACTGCTTACAGGTAAGAAAGCAGCAGTAATCATTACGGACACCATAGCATCGGTTGGGAAGACCGGTTCACTTGATGTCTCTATTGGTTTCTCTGGAATTGATCCTTTATCTAGAGAACATGCAAGAACTGATCTGTTCGGGAAGCCAAAGTCCGGTGGTATGGACATTGTTGTCGACTCCATTGCTGCTTTTGCAGGTACAGCTATGGGTGGCTTTGATGAGTGTTCGCCCATATGCATTGTTCGAGGTCTTAATTATAGATACACTGAAATCAAGTATGACTTTGATTCAATCACATATCCTGCAAGTGTCACAATCAAGTCCTTTATCAAAATGATCATTCCGAACTTGATACTATTGTTAGCGCTGCTAATATCTGTCCCGTTTGCAAGAAACAATCAAACCTAGTCATATGTAGAATGACAGACTTTTCGAGAGAGCGGTCCGGCAGACAAAATGTTATTTGTCGCTTATTCATCGATTTGCTCCATTCAAATGACCTAAGATAGACGGCTCCAGTGAAAGATCTAGTTAGCTTTCGATAATTAGTATTACTTGCAGTATAATAATAATAATGCGCACGCAAATGATTCAATATACGTACTACTTTGGAAGCTTTGCCAACTTATTGTAAGAGACCGTAAGTTTGGAATATTGTTGTCTGGGTGAATGATTTGAAGAAGAGAGAACATGGAGCGATAAGCGTTGTGCAGGCCAGAAGAAGAGAAAAGGCCTACATGCATTTGACTTCAATAGCTACGGTAGTCGGTTTGCTTTCGGTCAGTCTTATTATTATAGCAAATCAAATGTCGGATAATGTTCTTCAGAACCCTGAGTCCGTAAGACTAGTCTTCGTCATGGGAGTTGCATTGGCTCCAGTTTCATTCGTAATTTACATCTTTGCTCATATCGCTGCAATAGTTGCCCAAAGAAGGGGATGGAATTTCGTCGTTGGGTTTCTTTCTTCACTCCAAACCATTATCTCTCTTATCTTTGCCAGAGACATTCTTCTCATTGACTCTTCCTCAAGACTAAGCCATCAGACGCCTAATTGGTCGTCGTATGTACTGTGGTCTATTCTTATAGCGTCTCTTCTGCTAACTTTGACTCTCGGCATTTACTCAAGGAAGAGTGTATGAGTCGGTAATCTCTCCAAATATGAGTGAATGGTATGAGTTATCACCATAGAAAGTACTGGCAATACTTCCATTAAGGGCTAGCGGTGTTAGTGCTTCTTTCGATATGACACGACATTCCAGCACCTTGTCTGCCTCACCTACCACTACAATCGATGGTGAAATTCCCTCTTGAGGGGTTAAGCCTGTCTCTTTGAATTTGTCGAAGTATTTTCCACTTCTTGTTCCGCAGAAATTAAGTGCCTCTTGCCACTTCGCCGACATGAAGTTAACCGAAAAGCCGTCACTGCTCCTGAAGAAATTATGAGTGAATCTGCTTGGCCTGATCATGGTAATAAATACAGGACGATTCCACGTGTATCCCAAGAAGCCCCAGGCAACTGTCATCAAGTTAGTTTCTACTCCGTCTGTCACACCTATTAGCACCCTTCCTGATTTAAGATACTCCAGTAGCTCGGTCGAGTATTCCGGAAAACTGAATTCAGTCATGCTGACCTCCTATTACAAAAACGACGTGGGGATCCCCCTGTCGTTAAATCCTCTTCAGTTGATTCGCGATCTCTGTGTAGTCAGGCTCAACTCTAGGATCATCTGAGACCCACGTGTAAGCGATCTTGCCATCTCTGTTCACAATGAATACAGCTCTCTTAGAGACAACTAGTCCCTTCACGCCCGAAAAGTCCTGGTGTACTCCTCCGTATTTCCTAGATACCTCCCCTGCGACGTCAGACAGAAGTTGGAAGGAAAGGGAATTCTGCTCCTTAAAGGCTTTGTTGGCAAAGGGACTATCCATACTTATTCCAAGAATCACAGCATTCATACTCTCGAAGTTGGCCAGCGAGTCTCTGAATGTGCAAAGCTCTTTCTGACATACACTTGTAAATGCTCCCGGATAGAAAACAAGAACTACTTTCTTGCCTAGATATTCATTGAGTTTATACTCCTTAAGATCCGAACCGAAAAGCGAGAAGTCTTCTGCCTTTTCTCCCTTAAGCAACATTCTATATACCTCCTAATAACCGTCTATAATTGTCATATTAATTCTAGCAGATGATAAGCATGATACATAGAAGAAACACCATGCATCCTCCGTCGACATTGACAACCTGGCCGTATTTGCCATCCGGCTCAGACTGAGCGGCCCCGCGGCACACGGGAGTGCTTGCTTATGGCTGCTTCCTCCCGGACCTGACCAGGTTCGCAAGTTCCCATTGCGCAGGACTCAATCCTCAACACCTTCAAACAAACCGACACCAAACCGGCAAAGCCTCGGAAGGCATTCGGCCCCGCGTATGGCGGATTTCGGGTACAGGGAACCGCCAGCTCCCCGCCTAGCATGGTGTAACTACATTATATATTCTGACTCTACAGCTTTCAAGTGCTCCTTAGTTGTTTAGTCTAGTAAAGTCGATTCCCAGAACGAGTACACTCTTATGAGAATAGGTTCTTCTTGTGCCTGGCAAAATCATTCTTCTAACTCCGGCGGCCTTGAGTCTTGCGAGCACTTCATCGGTAAGATCATTATCTGATGCCATCACCGAATCCTGAAGGTCGTGATCCTCAAAGTCATAATTCATGAGCTCTGTGTAGCTCAATCCACTCTTCAGAAGGGCGCTCTCACCCTCTCTGAAGATGGATAAGTTGTTCGCTCTATTCACTCTAGAACAGAAAAGAGCAAGCTTATCGTCATTCTCAAGATCGTAGTCCTTCATTTTATATGATAGTTCTCTCACGAAGTAATTTCCGAAGCCTGAGTAAGTCTCTTCTGAGAGAGACACCGCTTCGTGCGCAGGAGCAGTGAGTATCATAATATCTCTTTCGCGTGCAGCAAGAATTGCATCACGGTCGAAAACTCCGCCAAAAGCTTCAACCCCGCCCTCGTGAAGCTTCTTGATGGTATCTCCATCAATAGCAAAAGTAGATGCAAACATCGTGTCTGGGCCACCTTCCGAATAACCGTCACGTAGCTTGCCGGCAAAGACCTTCGTTATCTTTCCCTTGTCTAGAAAGACAGAGATATTATCACTGTAGTAATAGAGCTCCATGAATACATTCATGTTCCTCAACTGAGACTTCTTCAGCCCCACAGCAGGATTACCGATCTGAACCTCGTCCAACAGGCCGGGTTCTTTTGAGAGCTTCAGGAGGTATGCCTTCTGAGAGGGATTGTCCCCGTAGAGAAGCTGCATAACGTGCTCCATGACTGTGTAATCATATTTTTCAGAAGCGAAAATCTGAGAGAGCGCCTTATGAATAGACGAATTATAAAGCATCGCCGCATAGATCGCTTTCAGAGCATACCTTCTCCTCTTCAGAAGAAGAACATCGCCACATTCTTCCAGACTCTCTATCACTTCATCATAGTCTGTCGGATCGGAAATGACGACTATATCCCTGTGATTCTTGGCACCTGCCATAAGAAGTGCAGGTCCACTCACATCGATCTCCTTAGAAAGGTTCAACTCATCGGGTGATTTCTTCACTGCAGACTCAAAGGGCTTGAGGTTCAGGATTATTATGTCAAAGGGAAGAATCGAATGTTCCTTCATCTCCGTCATGTGTGAGGGAAGATCCTGGATCGCAAGTATTCCTCCGATTATCCTCGGATGAATCGCCTTAAGCCTTCCGTCAAGTATTGATGGAAACCCTGTGTAGTCTGCAACCTTTATTGCATTGATTCCATGATCTATAAGATATTCCGCGGTGTGATCTGTAGCAACTATCTCCACCCCATTAGAGGCAAGATAGCCCGCGATCTTCTCCACTCCCGACTTGTTGTGAACACTTATAAAGGCACGCTTAATATTCATCAGGCACCTCCCTATGATTAGTTTATCATCAATTTGTACTCCAAAACTTTTCGATTGGTTCGAAGAATCTTATTGAACAAGGCATATACTTTAGTATCACATGCCCTTGGGTCGTGCAAGGATCGCGGGGGTAACGTGACCGAAAAAGAGCAGGTTCAGAAGAGTGGATCTGGGGAAATTGGTTTCGCAAGGCTTCAGATAACAAACAATACGGGATGCTGAAGAATGTAGAAGTGCCCGCAAGGATGCTGCCAACTATTCTTGAGAAAGGCGCTATGTTTGATGGTTCTTCAATTGACGGGTTCGTGAGAATCGAAGAGTCCGACATGTATCTAAGGCCTGATCTATCGACTTTCGCTTTACTTCCATGGGACAACGGCAACTCTAATACGATAAGGCTGATCTGCGACGTGTACAAACCAGATGAAGTTCCATTTGATGGAGATCCAAGGTATATACTGAAAAGGTCATCGAAAGAGCGAGAAAGATGGGATTCGAAGCTTTCGCAGGGCCAGAACCGGAGTTTTTCATTGTTAGAAGGGATAGTTTTTGTGGAAAACCCGTTGGCAAAATGCTTGATATAGGGAGTTATTTCGACTTACTTCCCGTCGATGGAGGCGAAGAAGTTCGAAAACAGATTGTAATGTCGCTACAAGAAATGGAGTTTGAAGTTGAGGCTGCACATCATGAGGTTGCTCCTTCACAACACGAGATTGACTTCAGATACACGGACGTATTGAAGACCGCAGATAATATCCAGACTTTCAAATGGGTGCTAAAGACAATAGCAATAGCCGACGGATTTCATGACACATTAATGCCCAAACCCTTTTCAGGAGTGAACGAATCTGGAATGCACATTCATATGAGACTCCTTTCTGAAGGCAAGAATGCCTTCTTCAGTCCAAGCAGTCCACACGGTCTGAGTACCTTTGCACTGAACTTTGTTGGAGGTCTTATCTTTCATGCAAGAGAAATCACCTCAATAACGAACCCCACAATTAACAGTTATAAGAGGTTGGTGCCTAGTTACGAAGCTCCTGTAAACATTTCCTGGGCTCTGTGCAACAGAAGTGCGATGATCAGAATTCCCAAGACTAGAAAAGAAGGTACCAGGCTGGAATTCAGGAGCCTTGATCCCACATGTAATCACTATCTTGCACTTGCTCTTACACTCGCAGCCGGGCTGGACGGGATTGAAAAAGGTATTGAACCACCAGTCCCAATAGATGAAAACATCTTCAACATGAAGGGATCAAGAAGGAAGGAGCTTATGATAGAAAGCCTTCCGGGCACTCTCTGGCAATTTCTTGAGTTCACAAAAAACAGCGAATTTGTTAGAGACACTCTAGGCAAGCATGTCTTTCATACTTTCATGAGATCTAAAGAAAGCGAATGGAGCGAGTTTTGTGCTTCGGTAACAGACTGGGAAACTAGCAAGTATCTTGAGCTCTACTAGGTGAAGTCTAGCCTCGAACATTGTCGATATCTAAGAAGGAACTCGACAGCTGAATCGGTGAGAAGATGCCTAGAATGCCTGGGTGTCTCGTAAACGCTTGGTCACACTGCTTGCAGGCCAAAGGCTAGACAATTTCTTCGGTTGTCTTTCCGGGTCAGAATGAACCGAAATATATATGAATCAAAGCGATCGGCCAGAGATTTTGAATGCAGAACGGAAGCTACAAAAACGAATAACTGAAAAGAGCTTTAAAGGTAAACAAAACTGGAAACCGGATAACAAAAAAGCCCGGGGATCCCCGGGCTTGTGTTCATAAAGAGTTCAATTGCCACAAGTAGAGCAGCTTCCACCAGAGCAGGATCCGCAGCTTTCGGAACCTGAAGAACAGCCAAAGCTTGAGATGTTGGTTATCTGCTTGGAGAGGCTGCCACCACATTTCTCGCAAGGGGGCACCTGAGAGTCAATCTTCAGAAGAAGGCTCTCTTCATTACCGCAATCTTCACAGACAAACCTGTATAATGGCAAATAACGCACCTCCCTTATCACTCAGATGCAACATCGATTTCGTCCACCAGCACTGAAGGAGAAGTAACACGATAAATTGAGGAGATTGGATCGCACCCAACTTCAGCAATTCCATTATAGACCTTCAATATGTTTGAGGATATTGTGAACTGCTCAATTGGATTACTGATCTTACCGTTTCTGACATAGAACCCGCTGGCGCCAAGAGAAAACTCCCCTGAGACCTGATTTGTTCCTGAATGCAGACCCGTTAAGTCGGTCACAAATATCCCTTCTCCCATAGTCTCGAGAAGTTCGTCAAAACTCTTCTCTCCTCTCTCAATGACAGTATTGACGGGAGCAATGGAAGGCTTTGCTCTGTGAGTTCCTCTCACTGAATTGCCTGTTGACTTCTTCCCATCCTTTTTCGCAGTTCTCAGATCATATAAGAAGGTCATAAGTTTTCCATTCTCCACGATCGCTTTCTTGGAAGTCGGAAAGCCTTCGTCATCAAAAGGCTTGCTATAGGGACTTTCGGGCAGTAAAGGATCGTCATAGACAGTCAGCCTGCTTGATCCAATTGCTGTTCCCTCTTTTCCCTTCAAAATCGAAAGTCCTCTCTGAACATTATCTGCTGAATACATTGACATGAAGGTCCCAAATAACTGTCCAAATACGTCGTTCCTGAAGATTACTCTGTACCTTCCGCTCTTGACTTTTCCAGCACCCAGCTGTTCCACCGCTCTCCTGGAGGCCTCATGACCGATTCTCTCGACATCAAGCTCCTCAGGTCTTCTAACAAGTGAAAAGGAAAAGCCCGTCTTCTTCGATTTCTCATCTCCCGCAAGGCTCACAACGACAGCAAATCCGTAATCGCTCTTATACGTTTTGTTAAGACCTAGGGTGTTTACGATAACAAGTTCCGACCAGCTGTCTGCATTTATGCAAGTCGGAATCATAACGATTCTCTTGTCGTAGTCCAGCGCCGATTTCTCCAACGCGATCACCGTATCGATCTTTTCCTTGACTGATTTCTTCTGAAAGTCTCCTGAATAACCATCGAACTGCGCATAATCGCCTGATCCATCGTGAAACACATATACATCTTCTCCACTTGCTACAGAATAGTTCTGAAAAGCCTCATCGACCAGCAGTTCTGCAGCTTCTTCGCTAAGAACCTCGGAAAAAGCAGCTCCGATCTTTCCGCTCTTAAGTCCTCTGAAGTACACTTCTGTCGAACTGGCATCCTTATACGAATCTATTTCGCCGTTCAGAGAGCTCAGCTGGAATTCTCCACCGCTTGAGTAATATATTTCGGATTCCTCGAACCCTATCTTTCTGGAGATTTCGAAGGCTTTGTCAGCGAAAGTCTTGATATCCATCAGTTTCGCCCCCCAACTATCAGTTCAGACACTTTCACAGTGGGCTGACCTACATCGGCGGGAATCGAGCCAGAGATAGATCCGCACATTCCCTGACCTCTCGCCAGATCATTACCGACCATGTCTATCTTCGTGAGAACCTCATCGCCCTTCCCAATTAGAGTCGCACCGCGTACCGGCCTGGTTATCCTGCCGTTCTCTATCATGTAACCTTCCATTACTGCAAAGTTGAATTCACCCGTGGATGGCATCACGGAACCGCCTCCAAGGGATTTTGCGTACAAACCGTAGTCTGTTGCTGCGATTATTTCCTCCGGATAGTACTCTCCCGGAAGGAGGAAGGTGTTGCTCATTCGAGATGTCGGAGCGTATGTGTAATCCTGCCTCCTGGCGCTTCCAGTGACCTCCATTCTCATCTTTATCGCTCCGAGGCGGTCAATCATGTAGTTTTTGAGGATTCCCTTGTCTATTAGAAGATTTCTTCTTGTCGGAGTCCCTTCGTCATCTACATTTGCCGATCCCCAAGCATTAGGTATCGTCGGGTCGTCTACGGCAGAGACACATTCATTTGCTATCTTCTGTCCCAGTTTCCCTGCAAAGACCGACGCCCCTTTTGCTACTCCGGTTGCTTCCAGGGCATGACCACATGCCTCATGGAAGATAACCCCGCCAAATTCATTGGAGATTATGACAGGCATCTTTCCCGCAGGCGCATACTCAGCCTTAACCATCCTGTCGGCGATTCGAGCAGCTCTTTCACCAGCGGCCCTTGGGTCCTTGATATTGAAGAACTCAAACCCCATTGCACCTCCCGGACCATAGAAACCCGTCTCCATATTGCCGTTTTTGGTAGCAACAGCGGATATCGTCAATCTTGTCCTTGAACGATGATCCTGCGCTTTAACTCCTTCGGAGTTATAGATCCAGACATTTTGATCATACTCGATGTAATTCACGACAACTTGAGATATTGTGCTTGAGAAAGTCGAAGCTCCTTCATGAGCAAGCTTCATAACACCGACTTTTTCCTTTTTCGGAATGCTTTCGGGTGCATGAAGAACCGGACAAAGATCAACGTACTCTCTCTCTCTGAAATCAATTACGGTATCCACATCTCTTTCTTGATCAATGACCGCCTTAAGCCTATCCGCAACTTTCATAAGACCATCAAGTGAAAGGTCGTTTGTGTAAGCATAGATACTTCTTGTCCCCTTAAAGGCTCTCAATCCTGCTCCAAACAATTTCCCCGAAACGCTTCCTTCCACCTCACCTTGAACCATGCTTATACTTCCAGTGTATCTATCTTCCAGGAAGATTTCTGCAAAATCCGCTCCGCCAGACAATATCTTAGTGATAACCGCGGAGTATGCTTCATCTGAATACATGATGCACCTCCATTCTTGTTAGGTATTCTTACTATTTTACAACATTATGAGTTGTGAGGTACGTGTAATTAGAAACTCGATTAAGAATCTATAGTCTATTACGCTTGAAAAGGCTTCTGGCGGCAGCATATTTCAGCGCTATCGGCTTTCCGGAAAGCCCCCTCGCAATGAATCTGATAGTTATCGCTCCAATTACTATGGCTCCTCCGATCATTGGCAGTTTTCCCGGGACCTCTCCAATGAAGAGAAAGACCCATACTGGGCTGAGAATCGGTTCTATCATGAGTATCAGGACTGCTTCCAGTGCAGTAGAATGCTTAATCGCTTCTGAATAGAAAACATATGACAAACCAAGCTGTGCAACACCCAGTATAATAAGGTTTACCCAGCCGGAAAGACTCGGAAGAGAACCGATAAGAAAGGGAATTCCAACAACGGCAGTAAGAATATTTCCTAGCAGCACAGACTCCATCGGAGACCCATCCTTTTGGAGTCTCATAAATACATTGAACAGAGCGAAAGTAACTCCGCTTCCTTCAAAATCCAGGCGCTTAAAAGCGCAACATATATGGGAGCAGTCGACTGCAGCAAAATCGCGTTTGCAGCTGTAGTCATTTTATTCGCTGAAACGAACAGGATCACTGTGATTGTGTAGGCTAGAGCCGAGGCTATCTGCGAAAAAGACCAGGTGAACTTTGGTTTTCCGAGAGCTACAAGTATTACTAAAGAGGCAATAATACTTCTCATTCCGGAAATCGCAAGTGGATTTGAGTCTACATTTTTGATCAACAGACCTCCCGTACTCCAAAGAAGACCCGTAATAACTAGGAAGAATGCCGACTTGGCCTTAATAGACTTCTTGTTGCCCCGGATCATAAATTCACCTCAAATATTGAGCGTAAAGTCCCATGGAAGAAGAATACAACAGACACTCTTGGTTGACAAGCTGCCAATCATTGAGACTTCGACCCTACCGATGCCGTCGTCGACGTGACCGGGGTCGGGGATTGCAGGTTGAGGTGTGCCAAGCGAGATCACTTGGCCGTTGAATGGTTCTCCGAAAAGAGAATGGGAAAGAGCGGAATAAGACGCAAGGCGCCGAAAGAACATCGGCGGACGCAGGGCTGCCTTCGGCAGGAAGCGATCTGAAAGCCAGTCACCTTCGGTGGCCAGTCAGGCTTTGCCTGGCCAGTCTCGCCTTCGGCGAGGCCAGTTCCGCTTCGCGGGCTAAGAAACGCTATGAAGATCCGTTCTCCGTTGACCGTCCAAGAGCAAAGACCCGTCCACCAAGAAGAGCAATCGAGAAAAAGCTGGTAGAGACGGTCGCTTCGCTCACGAGAGAACCGAGATCCAGGCTGGTATCATGTCAGAATCACATAAAAAACGGCTGTCATCCCGTAGAGCCTGCCCTGAGAAGCCTGCCCCAAAATGCTCCTGTTTGGGGATCCTGTTCAGGGTAACTGATCGGGATCTCCGCGCTATTCATCGAGATTCTGACAAGAAGCGTGTCAGAATGACGCGATACGATGCTTTTCGAATAACCTAAGGCCGGCATCCCGAATTACTCTAGTATCAATCCCTTTCTTTGTCATCCCGTGATGGGTCTGCACGGGATCTCGTCCTGAGAGCCGCTATTCGCTTAAGAACAAGGACCCGCTGGTCACTGACGGAGACAACGTTGTCCGTCAACGGTCCGCCGTCCACCGAGAAGAGCGTTTCAAGATACTTAGAGAGTTTATTAGCTTTTGCTCTTACAACTCGCAACTTGTCACTGGCAACTGTTTCAAAGATCGAGATCCTTGCCAGAAGCGTGCCAGGATGACCTGAAGTAAGAAAAGACTGTCATTCCGCAGTGCTACAAGAAAGAGCGATAATAAATTGTTCGTTATTGGTTGTTGGTAAGAGCAAACAAGAAAAGAAGCATTAAAACTCGTTTCGCTCTGAAATGCTTCCACGTCATGTCATCTCGTGATGCTTCTGTACGGGATCTGGTCTTGAAGTACCGAGGTTGCAGTGTGCAGGTTCGAAAAACCTTGAGAGCAGTATTTTGAAACAAGTTCAGCATGACGCGATGTGGTGTCTTTTGAATAACATAAGGCAATCATTTCAGACTCGGATCCTGAATCTTGTTTTCAATCTTCTTCGTGGCTTTTACGGAGAACGGAGAAGCGATGACGGTCAACGTGGTTTTTCATCAGCGTTCAGCGGGTTCTCCGCCTTTAAGCATACAACGGCGGCTCCGGAGAACGGTGGACCGCTTACGGACAACGATTGCCAACTCGCTTCTAATCGAATCAGAACTACCGGCACGAAAGCGAGAGAGAAAGCATTCGGTACTACTATGAATTATAATAGTTGAATATGCAACTGTCTTAGAGGTGAGTTATGGCAAAAGACATACATAAGATGCTTGGGGAGGAGAGGATTGGAAAGCTTCTTCTCAGTCTTTCTTTACCTGCAACTATCGGCATGCTTGTTCAGGCAATGTACAACTTCGTTGATACAATTTACGTCGGAAGAGGCGTCGGGTCGATGGGCATCGCGGGCATATCTATTTCTTTCCCCGTTCAAATATTCGTTATGGCATTTGCTCAGTTGTTCGGAATCGGCGGCGCTTCAGTTATATCGAGGGCGCTGGGTGAAAAGAATCACGAAAAGGCAAGACGCGCCGCTGGAAACGTAATGGCTTTCTCGATCGCCTTCGGATTGGCGATGACCCTGCTGGGATACTTTTTTATAGATCAGTTGCTCATACTGCTCGGAGCGAGTGAAGCCATCATTCCGTATGCGAGAGAATACCTGAGCATAATACTTCTCGGAAGCGCTTTCTTTTCTTTTGGAATGGCTATGAGCCATGTTATTAGGGCAGAAGGAAAACCAAAGATAGCAATGGCTGCAATGTTGATCTCTGCTGTTCTTAACATAATTCTTGATCCCATTTTCATTTTCACTCTCAACATGGGCATAAGAGGCGCGGCGCTGGCAACCGTTTTGTCTCAGGCGATTACCTCGATCTATATTCTCTTTTACTTCATTAGCGGAAAGAGTCTGCTGAGAATCTCTCTGGCTTCTTTGCTTCCAGAGTGGACAATCCTGAAGGGAACCGTCTCCGTGGGTCTTTCTGCATTTTCAAGACAGGTGGCAGGCAGCCTTCTCGCTGTGGTTCTCAACAATTCGCTTGTATTTTACGGCGGGGATATTGCCGTTGCGGTGTATGGAGTAATCAACAGACTTCTAATGGTTTTCATAATGCCTATGTTCGGCGTCAATCAGGGATTTCTTCCAATTGTCGGATACAACTACGGCGCCAAAAAAATGAGGCGAGCAAGAGAGTCTGTCAAACTGGCCTCCGCAGTTACCACGTTGATCGCCCTTTTCTCGGCAATCATAATGTTCTTCTTTGCAAGACAACTCATATCGATTTTCACTGATGAAATCGAGCTTATTGAACCCACAATTTCTGCTCTCAGGATTGTTATCCTTGCCATCCCGACCATTGGCATCCAGGTTATTGCTTCTGGAATGTTCCAGGCTCTTGGCAAGGCCATACCCGCACTTTTCTTATCCCTCCTTAGACAGATAATAATTCTGATACCACTGATTCTAGTGATTCCGCGCTTTCTAGGGATTAATGGCATCTGGATATCCTTTCCACTTGCCGATTTGATCGCTTTCGCAATATCGCTGGTTTTCTACCTTAGAGAACTGAAGATATTCCGTTCAAGTGAGCTCAGTGCTGAGGCAGGCACAACGGACGTCGCGTGATCCAGCCTTCGATAGAGAAGAGTACATTGGCCGCTGGATATATCGCATTTCGCGCAGTGCAAATGTCTATTTCAGCAGGGAAATGCAGAAATTTTGACTGGGAAATGGTCATTTCTTCTTTGTGAGAGTGCTGATGTCCAGGACGGAATAAGCCAGAATGAGCTCAGCGAAATCCTCGGTGTCGATAAGGGAATTACTCCTGTAGCCATGAAGAAACTTACCGAAGCAGGCTATATAAAGAGGAAAACCGACCCATCAGACAGCCGGAGTTACAGGCTGTTTCTCACAGAAAGCGGCATAAGAATTGGTCAAGAGCTAGGAAGGCTTGGAAGAGATCATGAAACAATGCTAACAGAAGGTTTCTCCAACGGCGAAAGAGATTGCCTGTTTTCTCTTCTTCAGAAAGCCGCTCAAAATGCCAGAAGAGTCAATGATTGACAATGACGTTTCTTGGTTAACATCTTATGGCCCATTACAAACAACCGGTCCCTGCGCAAGGCAGACACCGGTTTAGTAGTTTGGATCGCGGACTTATCCGAGACTTCAATAAAGCGTTTTCAAGAATCCAACTATCTCTTCTGATGCAGCATAATCCTCCGGAGTCATTCCTGCGTTGTCCTTTGTATCCGGCACCAAACCGAATCCGCTCAGGATCGTAAGCATTTCGATCGCGTCCCATTTGTCCTCGACAGCGTAGTGTGAGGGCGTTTTCCCGCTGTGATCCTGATGATTGACATTCGCTCCTCTCTCACCGAGGTAAGAAATCGCTTCCATGTTGTAGTCTTTAACAGCATAGAAGATAGGCGTTCTGCCTTCGTTATCTTCGGCCTCAATGTCAGCTCCGCTTTCGAGCAAGTAATCGACGACTTCCGTCTTTCCCCTGCGGCCGACAGCGGAATGAATTGGAAGGATTCCCTCATCTGTCTCGATCGAAACATCCGCGCCTCTTTCTAAGAGGTACTTGACAATATCTAGCTTTCCATAAGCGGCTGCGATATGAAGCGGTGAGATACCGCTTTCTACTTCATTGTTATTGATACTGACACCCGCAGAAAGCAAGCTCTCAATAGTTTCTTTGTCTTCTTGGTAGACAGCGAGATGCAAGTGTAGGGGCAGGTGATTATTGTTATCTCTTGCCAGGACGTCGGCTCCAAGCGAAATAAGGAGCTTGACATTTCTCAAGGACTCGTTCTCTGAAGCGATATGCAGAGGAGTTTTCCCTTCATAGTTCCTTGAATCAACTTCGATTCCAAGCTCAACAAACATCTCGATGTTCTTGGTAGATCCCTTACCTGCAGCGCGATGAAGTAGGGTATTACCTGAATCATCTACTCCAGAATAGTCGGCGCCAAATTCGATCAGCATTTTCGAAATATCATTATTGGACTTCGATACGGCCAGTTGAAGCGGCGTATAGTATTCATTGCCGATAGACACATCTGCCCCATGTTCTAGAAGCGCTTCTATGCCCTCAATTGGGAGGCCTTCCGATATAGCTAGATAGAGAGGAGTTCTTCCGTCCTTGGCCGGTCGATTTGGATCGGCTCCGTTTTCAAGCAGGAAGACTACGGTATTTGTCCCCTTCGAAAATATCGCAGCAATCAAAGGTGAGCGGAAAGCATATTCAACTCTCTCCAGATCGGCTCCCTTCTCCACAAGATACTTAACGACTTCCAGAGTAGCATCGTTCTTGGAGTTGTCACAGGCAAGGATCAAAGGTGTATAGCCTTCATAAAACATCGAACTGGCCGGATGAGCGTTTATGTCCGCCCCTCTTTCAAGGAGCATCTTCACGACATCGAGGAGACCCTTTCTCGCAGCGTAATGAAGAGCTGTATAGCCATTGTCGTCAACAGTTGAAATGTCTGCCCCAGATTCAATAAGGTAGGTTGCTATTTCCGAGTGGCCGTAATCCGCTGCGACCATCAAGGGTGTTTTGTTTGCATAGCCACGCTCGTTAATATTACCACCGCTGTTGACAGCTTCCTTTACCCCTTGCAGGTCACCGTTGGACGCACTATTGTAAACGCTAGAAAAAGAGACTACCGATAACAGCAGTACTGATAGAAGCACTAACAAGAGTCTTTTCATACTTAGATCCTCCTTCCGCGAAGTGAACGATCACTAGCAATTTGAAATAGCTGCTAATCATGTGAATAGCAGTATCTACCTGAGAAAATAGCCTTCCCTGTCGAGATTCACACAAGAGTGATTTGGAATCTCGGATCCGGTCGAACTTACCGATTCAGAAGCAAAACGCTTTTGTCTTGTGAGTCAATCTCATGCGTCATGCATTCTCTAGAGAACTGTGGACTATTCAGTATTCTTGATTCCGAATCACGCAAGAGCATGATCGACGGCCGCCCGGGCGTGAATGGCCGTAGTATCGAAAACGGCAATGTCAGCGTCTGATTCTTTGATCAGCAGAGGTATCTCAGTGCAACCAAGGATAACTCCCTCGGCTCCATTGAACTGAAGACCCTTAATCACTGCCTTATAGACTGACTTTGATTCCTCCCTGAAGATTCCTTTGCAGAGCTCCTCGAAGATAATCATATCTACTACTACCATTTCTTCAGCTGAAGGAACGATAACATTTATGCCAAATCCCGCCAAAGTATCCTTGTAGTAAGCCCTCTCCATAGTGAATCTTGTGCCGAGGAGTCCAACGGTTTCAAGTCCCCTTCTCTCGATCTCCTCTCCGACTGCCTTACCGATTTCTAGGACTTCAAGCCCTGATGCTCCTTCGATTTCTCTGGCCAAAAGATGCATTGTGTTGGTACATATGATAAGAAAGTCTGCACCCGCTCTCTTCAGATCAATGGCTGCGGCAGTCAAGACCCTCTCTATACCCTTCCAGTCATTACTCTTTAGCATCTCCGAAACGGGGCCGAAATCAACTGAAGCCAAGGTGCATTCTGCGGAATGCAATCCCCCAAGCCTGTTCTTGACCATTTCATTTAGCAATCTGTAGTACTCCAGTGATGATTCCCAGCTCATCCCACCCAAAAGGCCAATACGCTTCATGTCGTTGCTCCAAAAACATCGTCCAGCCAATCAAGAAGCACTGAATTGGACAAAGGAAGATTAGTAACTTGACAATGGGAATCTGCGCCTTCCTGCTTCTTGAATATTCTCATTGTTGACTTTCCCGAAACGTTATCTGAGGCTTCCCTTGCCTGGATGAGCGCCTCTTCTCCTTCTCCCTCTCCCACCATGGCAAGGAATGGAACCTGAATACTCTTTATAGCGTTGCCTACAACGAAATCCCTCATTCTTTTGAAAGCCTTGGACATGGAGACCTCGCCGAACCTGAGCATTATGTTGACGAGCTGGAGCTTTTGAGCCTTAGACAAATACTCCGAGGGCACAAGGTCGACCGTTTCCAGTGTAATATCTTCAGGAGAATTGATAGCTTCTCCGGCAAATGCAGATAGGTACTTGTAGATATCGGTAACAGGTGAATTGGAAATCAGGGCTTTTATTCTGGAATCGTGAGCAGCGGCCCTAAGTGAGAAATAACCTCCGAGACTAATGCCATACAGCGCGAGTCTTGATGGATCGACATCCTCCTTCGACAAAGCATAGTCGACAACTTTGGAAATCGGAACTTCGTAGTCAGGACGCAACGGAGTCTCGGGCGAAAACCTTCTCATTCCTACCTGACCGGGGCCATCGAAGAGAACAACCGCGTAACCCCTCTGCAAAGCGGCCGAGCCTGCCTGGAAATACATCTCTTCCGATGTCCCGTCAAAACCACTCATCATAATTATCGTCTTCTTCGTGCCGCCGGTCGTTGGAGCAATCCAGTACGCCGGAATGAAATCCTCACCGTAGGGTATTCTCTCAGCTTCGAACTGAATATCAGTGGTTCTGAAAGCATATACAAAGCAATCTCTGCTTTCCATACCGATGTACCTTGTCTTAGAGTCTCGAGGATCTCCGAAGTACTCTGCTGCTCTGAAGTAACTTGCTGCTCTCAGAAACTCCTGTCTAGCAGTCTCGCTATTGCCCTTCTGCAAAACCTTCAGAGCGTGGTTCTTCAACCTTGTTGCCAGGTCCTTGAATGACTTCACCCAAGTTGATGGGTCTTCACAATCTATATGCGGTACAAGCGAAAGAATCTCTCCTACGGTGCCTCCTTCGTACGATACTGCACCAAGAGACCTGTAGAGCTGGAAATCAAATTCAATATCTTGAAGAATCCGCACGTCTAATGAGCCTCTTGAAACTCCTCTAGAAGCGTCGGCCATATTGCACCTCCCTAAACTGCTTTTCTTAGACAATACTATCAGAAAGCTTGCCTATCACGAAGCTAATCGGTATCAAGAAGACAATAATGCAGTTTGAATCTGTTATTATAAGAATTGGAGGTGGTTACGTGAAAAAGGTGATGATGATTCTAATACTGCTATTAGCCGTGTTCGGATTTTCATGGTCGGGGCACGATGCTCTAACGTATTTGATTGTATCCCAGTATGAGGAGGTTTTTGACAAGTACGTTGAGATAACCCCGTACACATACGCCGATGTTGACACTCGTGAATACAATCCGGCCATAGAGGGTTTCTACGATTATCTCGGCGAGAGCTATCTGCCGGAAGAAGATCTCGACCTATACAGCGCAGTCTTCCCAAACCCCAGACCTGTTGACAATTTGGCACCCCTGTGGCAGATCCTTTCGGTCTATTCTTACGAGCCCGATCTAGGCATGGATAAGGGGCTCGAACTAAAGGGAATAGAGACGCTCCTCGGAGACAGCCAGGGATTAAGACACATGGAATACAGAATGCTCTTCTTCGTTAGAGTCGGAGAAGTGACTGACGTCGTTCAGTACTTCAGCGATCTGGCCGAGATCGCTTATTCCAGAGGAGACCATTATTGGGCATACCGCTTCATGGGTAGAGCAATGCACTATCTTGAAGATGTCGGCCAGCCTTTTCATACATTCCCCGCGCCGTTTTTCGAACTGCTGAAGCTTCCTTTCAACATGGACAAGTGGCTCGCCATCTTTGCGAATTATCACTTCGCATACGACTTCTACGGTGGTTATTTGATTTGGGGACAATACGAGCCCCTGCTAATGGCGCTCGAAGAGGTTCCTGCCAGAATCGTCAAGAATCCGAAGCAGGCCGCGGTAGATTTGCGGAAGTACTCCAGAGAGAAACTCAATCCAGTATACTATGAACTCAAACATGTTATGGGAAATGAACTTGAGAAACCTCAGGCAGTCTGGCTAGGCAAAGAGTATTTCGATGATCTTCACGAAGCAGGCAAGACATCGAAATTAGACAACCTCTCCGTTGAGATTCTCAGAGAGACTGCTTCTTATGTAAAGGGATACATAAACTATATGCTGAACAGATTCGCGGCAATAGACTCCGAATCATGATCAGGTAGCTGCCTTACGAAAAATGGCGATGGACATGCCAGATATGTCTGTCGCCATTTTTCTTATTGGCCATTTGAACAACCACCATTGATTTACGTATCTTGCTTAGTCATTTCTTCGATTGAGAAGCTATCTCATAGTACTTCATCAACTTCTCTATTACCCTCTGGTTGAAGCTGCCAGGCGAGTACTCTCCGCTCTTCCCGAGCTTTCCCGACTTCATGCCCGTCAGTACCTCAATGGCCTCGTCCACGGTCTCAACGGTCCATATGTTGAATCTCCCTTCCTTAATGGCATTAATTATTTCGTCAGGGAGAACAACATTGTCAGAGTTCGCCTGAGGCACGACCACTCCCTGTTGACCGGTAAACCCCTTTATCTTGCAGAGATCATAGAAGCCCTGAATCTTGTACTGAACTCCGCCTACGGGTTGGACTCTTCCGCTTTGATTGATCGAGCCCGTAACTGCTATTGACTGCTTAATCGGTACATCGGCAATTGCAGACAGGAAAGCGACTGTCTCCGCCACGGAAGCGCTATCCCCTTCAACTGTCGAATAGACCTGCTCAAAACTTATCGAACCGTTCAGACTCAGCGGGAATTGCTGCGCATATCTCGAACTCATGTATCCCTGAATAGTCAGGCTGGCTTTGTTGTGGATGCTTCCACTTAGTTCCGATTCTTTCTGTATGTCAACTATACCGCTGTTGCCCGGACCGGCTTTGGCAGTTATTTTCACCGGTATTCCAAAAGAGAGATCCTCTGTCTGGACTACTGTCAAACCGTTTATCTCACCAACAAGCTCACCATCTGTCTGAACCATCAATGTCGAGTTCTTGAACATTTCCTTTATCTTGTCCTGATAGAGGGAGACCCTTGTATGCATCTCTTCCCAAGCGGTCGATACATCCTCAGCCTCTATCATATCGTGCTTCTTCATATCCGCCATGGCCGAGCTCTCCAGGAGGAGCTGTTCAAGGGTACCAAACTGAGTCGAGACTTTCTTCCTGCTTCCCGAAAGGAATATCGCTCTCTTTATCACTTCTTTGATTCCGTCCCTTTCAAGCGGCTTCAAAGTATTCTCCCTCACAATATTGCAGGTTAGCCCACAGAGCTTGCCAATCGTGTCCTTCTCCAACGCCATTTCCCAATCAAACTCGGCTTTAATCTTGAAGAGCTTCTTGAAATCCGTATCGAGCGTACTTAACATGCTGTATATCCACGGCTCGCCTATCATGATTATCTTTATATCCAGCGGAATTGGCTCAGGCTTCAGACTAACAGTCGATAAGAGACCGATCTTGTGTTCTAGATTCTCAATTCCTTCGAGACCGGAAAAGAGTACCTGCTTCAGAGTCTGCCAGACGTAGGGTTCGCTCAGTACGCTCTTGGCATCAAGGACAAGATACCCGCCGTTCGAGTTATGTATTGCGCCTGGCCTTATCATGGTGTGGTCGGTATCAAGCATTCCCATCTTTGCTACATACTCTATTCTTCCGAAAAGGGAGGAGTAATTGGGGTTTGTTACCTCCACAACGGGTTTCCCCTCTATTCCCGAGTTGTCGACAAACAGATTGACCGCATATCTCTTGCCGAAGAAAGCTTTGGAGTCGATCTCCTGGCTGAAGAATACTCCCAGATTGTCAAGCAAGTCTTCCTTCATGCTCTCTATAAAATCAACGACCTCTTTGTTCTTGCTAAACTTGTCTTTCATCTCCTTTATGTGACCTTCAACTGCGAAAGAAGCCACGTTTCGATTCAATTCCTTGTACTTCTCACCATACTCCTTTTCCATCTTGCTCAATCTAAGAAGATACGAGTTGACTAATTCACGGACTTCCTCGCCTTTCTTGGTAAGCTGCTTCTGGTATTCCTCCGGTAAGGCTTCGTACACTTCCTGGGTAAGCGGTTTACCGTTCCAGAGAGGAATCGTTGCAACTCCTGTCTGGTTTATTTGAACAGTGAAATCCTTTTCTTTCGCCTTTTCTAACAATTCCTTCAGCATACTTGAACGCTTTTCCGATTGCTCATTCTGGATCGAAGTTACCTTCTGCTGGTAGTCCTCACTCTGAAAGCTCTCGCTGATCGAGTTGATAGCTATCTCAACAAACTCGTTCATCTCTTTCTGAAATACCTTCCCAGCGCCCGCTTCAAGTGGAATTGAATTTGGCGACCTTTGTTCATCAAAGTTGTAGACATATATCCAGTCGCCCGGAGTCTTTGTTCCTTCGACCTTCTTCTTCAGATAACGACTGACAAATGTCCTTCTTCCGGTGTTGTTACTGCCGGAAACAAAAACATTGTATCCCTTTGCGTTTATATGAAGCCCTGTCTCCAAAGCTCTTATGGCTCTCTCCTGTCCGATGAACTCCTCTAGTTCACTTAAACATTCAGTTGACTTTACATTCTTCGGCAGTGGAATTTTCAAATCTATCTCCTTCCAGCCAATTCTTTTCATTCATCTACCTCCTTCTTCTGATCGATTATAACAAATTGGACTCTTTGAGAGCCCATCTGAGACACTGAAAGTCACGAAAAATGATTCATAAAGATAGACCAGCTTGTCTTCAGGAACAGGTGAGTCTGAAGCTCTTACTGACAACAATTCCCTTCTCTGGAATCTCTTCAAGAACTGCCAGATTGTCAATTACAAACTCATGATGGAAGTCCCTGAATGCAAGTCTCTCCATCACAGGACCTATGTTGCTTCGATTAATATCATCTCCATAGGCAAGTGTTATATGAGGAATCCAGCGAGTCTCGCTGTAAACGGCTGCTTTGCTGTCTACCGCTTCACAAAGGACTTTACATAGCGATTTATGAAGAGAAGCCAAACTAGGACTTTTAGCTACTCCAATGAAAATAACCGGTCTCTCACCAGTGAAAATACCAAGATATTCTGTCTTTGCCGGGAAGGCACCCATAACGGCCGCAATCTCTTCAAGCATGGAATCTGAAGTGACAGTCGTCTCTTCGAAAATGCAATAGCTAATGTGTGGAAATGGATTGAGCATAACCGAACGTAATCCGAAGTCTGTTTTCAATTCATCCCACAGCTCTCTGACAAACCGATTCAGATCGTCTGGAAGAAGAGAAACGAGAGCTTTCAGAACGCCACCTCCAATCTGAATATAAGTGAATTATATCAGTCAGAGGCTTTTGCCCTATCAGAAAACTTCTTACTTCTAGATGCGATCTCTGGCAGAAGTATTAGAGTAAGAACCATTCCCACAACAAGTCCGCTAACCATCAACTTCGCCACATCAACGTACAACAAGAGAGGTGAAAGCAGAAGAACTGAAAAGCCAGCAACAAGACTGAGCCCGTTTGCAAGAATTGCATTTGCGGTCTGTTGATATGCCCTACGTGAATCGCCGAACCTCCTGAACCAGATAGTGAAGTGAATCGAATAATCGATTACCAGTCCCATCAACATTCCCGAAATGAGCGCTGTAGAAATGCTCAACGGGATCCTGAAAAGCGCCATAAAAGCGAAGTTGAAAAGAGTTGTAAGGAGAATAGGTATCGTGGCGATGATTGTCGACTTCAAACTTTTGAATATCGTGAATAGGAGGAGCATGATAAGCCCAAACGATACTATCAAGCTCTGAATCTGATTGTTAACAACAGAGGAGTTCACGCTCTTCCATATAAGCGTAGTTCCAGCCAGATTGAACCTGAAATTGTCATCCAGTTCCGGATAGCTCATTATTAGTTCTTCGACGGCCAACTTCAGTTTTTCGGCGCTTCGACTGTCGCTCTCCGGAGAGAACAGATTGAATCGTATAGCATTGTCGCTCACAAGAAGTGTTGTAGAGTCACCGAAAACATCACTTGAGTTCAGTGCTCTCACCATAAGCGTCAACGGAACACCCGTCTCTCTTGACAGATCGAGTAGACTCATGACCTTCGAAACTCCATCAAGTCTCTTTAGCTCCGCTTCGAACGCTTCCAAACTCTCTACATGATCTGTCGTTAATGCAATGCTATCCCCTTCTTTTGGTGTAACCATCAGCGAATAATTTGTCAGCCAACCGAAAGCCTCTTTCATGGTGTTTGCGCTTCTTCTAATCTCCGAATTCTCTTTGAAGAAATTATACTGGTCAATAGTCATTGGAATTGTCATGATCAGAAAAGGAGAGGCGATACTGCCCACTATAACGGCCCAGACAACTACCTTTTTCGCAAGACGATTTACGTCTCTTGGAGGTGATGCACGTTGCGGATTCACAGTTTCTCTTGAAGGCACAAGTCCCGGGAGCACGACAATTGTGAAAACCGCAGAGAGGAAGATTCCTGAACAGACGAATATACCCATCTCCTGAAAGGCCTTCAAGTCGAGCAGAATGTATGAAGAAAAGCCTGCCATCGTTGTCAAAGCAGATAAAAGAACAGGAACTCTCTCCTCGTGAACTGTCCGACTGACGGCATTCTTAAGATGAATGTTTTCTTCAAACCTTGAGAGGAAATGCATCCCGTATGCACTTCCAATAATGACGATAAATGAAGGGATCATAACGGTCAAACTGTTGATCGAAAGCTTCATTATACCCATTACTCCAACTATCGCCATTACGGAGGCTAGAGGAGGAACCAGTGTAAGCAAAGCAAGCGAGACCTTTCTGAACTTGATTACGTAGACCATGAGAATTGCAAGTAGAATGAAAGGTGGATACTTGAAGGTAAGATCGATTATTGATCTGAATGTCTCTGTGTTGGCAACGCTCTCTCCAATTAGTCTATAGCCCTTTACATCGAGAGAATCGAGTTTCGATCGAAGTTCAGGGACAAGTGTGTCGCTGCTCAACTCATTTCCGTCTGCGATTGTAATCAGTATGCCGTAATAGCTGCCGTCAGAAGATATCAGCAGGTTACTGTATATCGGATCTGTCAGCAGATCTTCATTCAGCACCAATTTCCCATCTTCCAAGTACACGTAGTCCTCAGTTGGAATTCTCAAAGTGAAAAGATTGAACCTTCCCAGCTTCATCGCTTCAGTGGCTGACAACACCGAGTTGACCCAGTCAAGAGACTTTATCTCATCTGATATTCTTTTCAGAAGCTCGAGTGGAGTTTCCGATGCATTAAGAATCACCATGATCGATCCAGTGTCTCCAAAAACCTCCGCGATTCGGTTGAACGCTGCCAGTTCAGGATCATCATGGCTCAGAAATGCTGCGGGCGAGGGATCGAAGCTGAGACCGTTGATTCCCGACAATAGAATTATTACTACGGCAGCTAATAATGCGAAGGAGACAGCTTTTCTCATATGCCCACCTCATAAACTTAGCCAATTATATCATCCGGCAACAGGATTGCCTGCGCTGTATAGGAATCATCTGCCAGATCAACAGAATTTCTTGACATTTTGTGAAATGTATCGGGTCTTGTCGTAGAATAGGTTCGGGTCATACACGAAGATCGTCCTGAAGCAATACCGTCTGGAGGGATGCTAGATGATTGACTGTAAAAAACTTACGAAAGCATTCGATAAGAGCCCCGTAGTAGACGAGATAGATCTGCTGGTGAACTCTGGCGAGATATATGGCTTTCTGGGACCAAACGGAGCTGGAAAGACAACAACGATTAGAATGCTTACCGGTACGCTTAGACCTACTTCTGGAGAGATAAAAATCCTCGGCATGAACTACTCGAATAATGAGCTTCAGATAAAGAGCAAGATCGGTGTTGTCCCTGAAGAACCAAGAATCTATTCCTACTTTACAGGAGCGGAGTTCCTTGAGTTCATTATGGATGTCTTTCCCGATAAGAGACAAGAAGCGAAGAAGAGAGTCGGCGAACTATGTGAAGCGTTTGGAATAGATTATCTGGGGAAGATGATATCTGAGATGTCTCACGGTATGAAACAGAAGATAATGGTTATCTCTGTTCTGATGAGGAGACCAGAAGTCATCTTTTTGGATGAGCCGACCGTAGGTCTCGATGCAAGAAGCGCGAAGATACTTAAGATGCTTCTTGAGAAGTATAAGGGCGAAGGCTCTACCATTTTCATGACCACACACGTGCTGGAGATAGCGGAAAAGATGTGCGACCGTATAGGCATAATCAACAAGGGGAAGCTTATTTCCGAGGGCACGATGGATGAGCTAAGAAAGAGAGCAGGAGCCGACAACAAAGAGACTCTAGAGAACCTCTTCCTGCAGCTTACTGGCGAGAACGAAGACATCCAGGAAATTGTAGGCGCATTGTGAGGTGTCTATTTGAACGACCTTAAGCTGTTCCTTAAGTACAAGCTCTTCATGTTTCCGGGCAAGAAAGGCACAAGAGGAGGCCTTTCGGGCCAGCTATTCGTCTTTGCAGTATTCACAATCATGATCGGAATGTTTCTCTGGAACGTGTATGGTGCGACTTCTGGAGTAGCCGTTGAAGGCGTCTCCCTTGGCAAGGTCATGGCCGGATTCTTTCTGACAATCTCAGGGCTGTTCTTTCTAATCTCGTTTTCGGCCACATCGTCTTATCTCTTCATGAGAAACGATGAGATAGACATGCTTCTCGTTCTTCCGGTAAAGAGAGTGAGTATCATAGTCTATCAGATTATTATCTCGACCCTATATCAGGGGCTCACTCTGTCCGTCTTTCTGGGAATCGCTCTTCCATACCATCTCAGGATCGATCCCAATCCATGGATCGGAATCCCTTCACTTGTTCTCGTGGTAATAAACACCGTACTTCTGGCTTCCATCGTTTCTGTAGCTCTTGGGAAATTCATGTCCAGGGCAGTCGCAAGAAAAGTAATGTTCATCGTTCAAATTGCGGCAGCTTTCATGTTCTTCATAATAGTTCAGTTAGTTCCACAGAGCACGGATAACATACCGCTTTATCTGCAGAAGCTGGCAAGCGCTTGGGAGGTTTTTTCAAACCCTATGAATATCTTCACCTGGAGTGTTAAGTCTTCGGAAAGCCCTCTGTACCTCCTAGTTGGAGTAGCAGCAATTCCTTTGCTGGGATATGTTTTTTTCAGGGTTGCCTCATCTATCAAATTCGAACCGGTATCATATTCCAAGAACAAGCAGAAGACCGTGACCTTCAATGACAGGCGGGGATGGGTTTTGCTCAGAAGAGAACTAAAGATATATAGACGCTATGAACAGCTAATATACTATCTTTTCTATCCCGTTGTCTTTGGACTTGTTTTTGGACTTATATCAGAAGAAGTAGTAACATCGATCTTCACTATGGTACTTATTAGTACCATCTTCACCACTATACAATCCGCCTTTTTGATGGGCAGAGAGTATCCCTTTATTGAGACTACAAAGATATTGCCTCTTTCTCTGGGAAGGATGATAGCCATAAAAACCACTCTACCTGTTCTGTTGGGGACAGTTCTCTTTGTGGGCGTTCTAGGCGTAAGCATCTTGATCAAGAGAGGTTCTTTCGGTTATCTTATGGTTGTTCCGGCTGTCTTTGTGCTTTATGTGACATCCTCTCTGCTCGGTATAAGAGGTGTTCTTTCGTCACCTCCCGATCAAATGGATAATCCGAATGCATTCATGAGAACGAAATTCGTTCTTCTGAACCAATTGATCTGCATGGGATTGAGTTTTGGGGCAATAATGCCTATCACGTTGATTCTGAAAGGCGCAGTTGACGGCACCGGCACAGCTTGGCTCCTTCTAATATCACTATCATCGTTGGCAGTAGCGCTTCTTATATCTCTTCTGAGCTACAAAAAAATCTCACAAATAATCAAGAGCATCTAGAAAGACTCTATCTCTATCATTTCCCTAAACTTAATCACCAGTTCGGGGTCAAATTGAGTACCGGAACATCTCTTTATTTCGTCAATTGCTTCCTGCCTGTTCCTGGCTTTGCTGTATGGTCTGTCATTTGTCATTGCATCAAAGGCATCTACAATAGAAAGAATTCTGCATTCAACGGGGATCTTATCGCCCTTGATACCCAGAGGATAGCCCTCACCATCCCATCTTTCATGATGCCTGAGAATTAGATCTGCGACTGAAGAGAGGTCTGGAGATGACACGGCGATCCTGTATCCCTTTTCTGGGTGAAGTCTCATCACTTTCCATTCATCATCATCTAGTGGGCCTGGTTTGAATAGTATTCTATCTGGAATTCCAACCTTTCCTAGATCGTGAACCTGAGCAAAAAGCGCTAGGTCGCTGAGTTGCCGAGAACTCAGTCCTGCTCTTCTTCCCAGTTCTAGGCACATCCTCTGCAGTCTCTTCGCATGACCGCCAGAGATTTGATCCTTTTCGGCAAGAGTAACTAGCAGCGTGTTCACCATCTGGCTTCTGACGCTGGAGCTCCTGTAAAGTTTGTCACGATACATCAGGTCATCTGCATGCCTCAGAGTCTCGACAAGAGATTGTTCCTGTCCCTTACTGGTAGCGATTCCCATGGAAACACTCAGAGGAGGTCCGATGTGATCTCTGTTGAATTTACCGACAATCTCCCTGACTCTCGACGCGATCTTCTCGGTAGTAGCTTCATCCGTTCGTATGAGAATAACTGCAAATTCGTCTCCACCAAACCTTGCAATAACATCATTCTTTCTGAAACAGGATCTCAGAATTCTCGAAAACTCCAAAAGTATCTGATCTCCTCTTGCATGGCCCATCGTATCGTTAATTAGCTTCAGACCGTCGACATCGGCCGAAACGATTGAAATAGGATAGAATCTCGATCCTTCCAACCTGATGAGTTCTTCCTCGAAATAGAACCTGTTGTACAAATCAGTAAGCCCGTCATGAAGAGACATGTAATTCATACGCTTCTCGGTCTCGATTCTCACGATCGCTTCGCGGACGTGAGACATAAGAAGTTCAGTCAGTCTTAGCTCCTGTTGGCCAAACTTCGACCTATTCGCGGACATCGCCTGAAAGACTCCAACATCTCCAATCGGAACGCTTAGGCCAGCACGGTAGATGTCGTTTGATTTGAGAGTGCCGGGGAACTCCTGGATATCATCGATTATGTAAGGCTTCTTCTCTCTGAAAGTCTTCCCGACAATTCCAACATCTTTCGGCATTACAATTGGGTCTCGCGGATTTAGGTTGGAAGATGCCTTGATTACTAGATTATCCTCTTCGTTGACACAGATGAAGCATATATCAAATTCAAGGATCTCATTAGCTGCTTCAATCACAGAGTCATATACATCCTGGAGGGTTCCGCATCTTTCCAGATTGAGAGCTGCATCGTGAAGCCGTTCTATTCTGAACCTATCTCTCTCAAGAATCTCCAGATTTCTCATGCGTTCAGATATATCTCGGGCAAAAGTAAATTCGTATTCGCTTTCATCGTACCTGAAATAATTCCTGTTAATCTCGACGGGAAAGACAGAGCCGTCCTTTCTCACATGATAGGCTTCAAATGTATCCCTTCCTTTCGACTTAAGCCTTTCCCAGCTTACTCTTCTATCCATTGCCTCCATCGATTTATCGAGATCATTTACCTTCAGTCCGGAAATCTCATCCTTTGTGTATCCAAGATTCTTACAGGCTTCGCTGTTTGCATACAGTATCGTGCCGTCAGGTGCAATCCAGTAGGCCTCATCGTTCGCGTTATCCAGCCCAAATTGGATGAGCTTGATCTTGCTAAGAGCCTTTCTTTCCTCTGTGACATCGTTTGCAGAACAAACCACGGATTTAATATTTCCGAACTCGTCGATATCCGGCGTCTTCGTAATCTCCAGGATTCTTAGCTCTCCAATCGAGTTCTCTGAATTCTGCTCAAAAGCAAGTTTCTCTTTTCGAGCGAAAACTTCCTTGTTGCTCTCAACACATTCTATTGCCTCCTGTTCCGTGAGAATCTCAAAGACATTCTTCCCATCAATTTCCTCCGGGTGCCTGCCAAAGAACTTTGCAAACGACTCATTGACGATTCCGAAAGTCTCCTGATCTCTGAAGCACCAGATCAGTGTCGGAATCTTTTCCAGAAGCAGAGACATTTCTCTGTTCCTTCTGACAAGAAACTTCTTGCCAGTCATTCGCTGTATAGTAGCGGTGAAGGCGAATGTCAGAAGAAAGACGAAAGCGATTGCGGCATAGTTAGCCGGTAGCCATCTGCGCTCAAGAGAAACTGAGACTCCTGCTAATAGCAGACTCCCCTTCTCGCTATTCAAGCTGTATCCTTCTGTTGTAAGCAGACTCAGAATTCCCTCGAGATCTAGCTTCAGAATGACATACCCATCCTTTGAGCTCTCTGAACCAGCGTTGTTGGTGAAGGCAGAAATTGCAAAAAGATCCTTGCCCACTGAGAAGATCTCCGAGTAGTCTCCTCCTTCAACAGTAGGCGTGACGGCAATTTCAAACTTCTCACCAGCAGACGCAAAAACCTCATCATTAAAAAAAACAGCAACACCTTTGATATGCATATTACTGGCCAGCATCTCCATTAGGTAGTGATTGGTGAAATCGTTGTCATTCTGCATAACAGCTTCATAAAACGAATCCCGATGAAAGTGGCCGATTAATGTGGTCTTTGCAGTGTTTTCCGCGATCATTCTTGCGGAGTTGGCAATTTGACTTTCAACTTTAGAATACCTGACTTCTGTCACCGCAAAACCTATAACGGCCCAGAAAAGCGTTGCTAGAGCAGCCAGAGAGACAGCTATAAGCCAATTCTTCATAAATACTCCTGTATGAGAAACGACTGGTTTTGTCAAGTCTATCATTTTTGCCTTCACGATACCCAGAAAGCACTACTCAGTGACGGGCTCTTGACCGCTAAAGGATTCTTCAAGATCAGAGTTTTGAAGACTGATCGTTTGAGCAATGCCATTTTCTTAAGAATCAATCATTTGCATTAAAATTATAGTGAAGATTGCGAGATTTATAATGTGGAATCTCCATAGTTGTTTCCACAATACTGGTTGCGGTTGGTGTGTGCCAAGAAGGCGAAGAAGGAAACTTCAAGCCATGCTTAATTGAAGATGAGGGAGGGCCCCTCGAAGCCGCCATGCAGGTGGAGGCTTCAAACCACCGTAAGCTGCTGTGGTAAAGAGCCATGGTAGTGAACGTTACGGGAAAAGGCGGGACAGCGATCCCGTCAGGTGAGTACCAGAGGAGACGAATACAAGTGAACCACCGTGAACGTGTCGTAAGAACTACTAGTGTCATCAAAACCGGGAGGACATACTATCCCGGGATAAGTCTGGAGG
>NZ_JPGZ01000024.1:0-37205 GCF_003351125.1 Mesotoga sp. Brook.08.YT.4.2.5.2. | reverse complement strand
TGCTCTATCACTTGTTGTGGCATACTCCTGAGTTTGCTCGCAAAGACGTAACCATATCCCTTCTCTTTGATCATCTTGAGGTTTTCTTTGCTGTTCATACCCCTGTCTGCAACTATTACAACCTTCCTGATCGAGAACCTCTCTGACAATGTCTCTAAAGACTTCTTCAATGTCTTGCTGTCAAATACATTGCCTTTGAACAGTTCGTATCCGATCGGTCTTCCTTCTGTATCTACAAACAGTCCCATTACTACCTGTACCCTGTTCAACTTTCCATCTTTGCTATATCCAAATTCTTTCAGTTCTTCATCGTTCTTTGTGCTCTCAAAGTAGAAGGTGGTCACATCGTAATAGACTATATCCACTTCCATGTTGAATAGAGTTCTGTTATTGTGGAATATCTCTTCCTCTATCTCTTCTTTGTGCTGCTGTAATACATCTAATGCCCGGTAAAGATGGTTAAGTTCTACCTCTTCAAGCCCCACATATTCTTGCTGTTTACTGTAAGTCTTCAACTTGCTACATGGATCCAGCAAGTGCTGCACAACCATTCGAAAAACAGTGTTCGGCAAATCATACGCTATCTTTGTCTTCTCAGAAACGTATTTCAGTATCCTGTCAAGTTCGTATTCTTGCCACAGTTTCTTGTATATGACATGTCCCCAACCAAGGATCTCTTCTCCTTGTAAATCTTCAATTGAACAAACCTTCTTTCCACTAGCAAGCTCTACCAACCTTTGTCCAATTCTGAGCAAAGAAGGATTGTCCTCTACTCTTCCAAGGTTAAAGATAACCCTGTGACGACTCTTTCCTTCTTCGTCACGGTAAGATTCAACTAACTGAGCATACGTAAAGTTCTTAGATTTCGTGGGCTTTATAAACATGACTACATTATATCATACACATACTCCTATAAGCAAGTACTAGTATAATTAATAGCCAACTATATCTTATAATCAGTTGCCACTACAAAATATGGACAAAAAAATAGCGCCTACGAAACCATGCGGGTTTCAGACGCTATCTTCTCTGTTTTATGGGTTCAAGTGATAAAGTCAAGAACTCGCCCATAATCGAGGGCGACAAAGAATCCTTCTCAATCCTTATAACGCTGTCAAGCCTTAGAGTGACCTCTTCAGGAATCGGCTTAGTATTTGCAACGGTCACAGAAACTCTGTTCCCGCCACTGTCATCAGAAATGTCTCGCAGAATACGCGCAACTTCTTTGTGGCTGATGCGTTTTATAGATGAGAGAAAGGCCCACTGATCATCATAGGGTTCGAAATCTTTATCCAAAAAAACTGTGTTTCCCTCTTTGCGCAACATCCCCTGCAAAGGGAGAGCGATCAGATTACCCAGTCCGCCCTTCGGCATAGTTTCCTGGTTCGGAAAGAACCTGTCGTAAGAACTTAACGAGAGCCTCGGTCGATGTTTCAGGACCTTCGCGAGCAAAGAAAAGCCCATCTTTCTGGCGAGAGACGCCCTAATCGGCTCGCTAAAGAAGAACCAGAGATGACAGCCCTTACCGGATCTCGATCTCTCCAAATACACCGGAACGAAAAAAGCTGCACATGCATTCATGAAGGCACGTGCATCATCCATCCAGCTTTCACCATCTAGATCGGCGGCAACGAACCTGCATGTTTCGTCTTCAATGAGCGGATAAATACCTATCGAGATCTTTCCTGAAAGATGATTGTAGATCACCCGATCAGTAAGCGGCGCGAATTCTCTCGAATCGCACTGAGTGCACTTGATCTGAGGTTTCCTGCAAACGCCCTTCTTCCAGATGTTCTTGCAAACTGGCTGGTACCCGGAAGAACCATCTGCTCCTTCCCATCGAAGTGCATACAAATCCTGCCTGCCGAAGAAAAGAGATCTGTAGAGGGCAATCTTCTCATCAGGCGATGAATAGTGTGATACCTTCGAACTGCCATTTGTTCGGGCTGCCGTCTTCTGTCTCAAACGTTCATTAGCGGCTTCAAGCTCTTCTATTCGTTTCTTCAGTCTCTGGAGATCATTGTCCATAAAGCAACTCCCTCGTTTATAGTATACAAAAGATGACCAAAAAGTGCATTAGCCTACTCGTGCGGTTGTCACGAATCAACTCCACTGATTGATGATGTTAAAGCAGAGGTTCTTGACGGCTTTTGCCATGAATTCCAGTTACTGCAAAGCAAATCTGTAACAATAAGATGTTCCTGAAGAATCAACAACGCTCAGGAATTACTTGACATTTACGATCTCAATATAGGAACTATTTATATTGTGTGCAATTAAGAGTCAAGGAAGAAGAGGAGATGAAGAAAGGTTAGTGTCGTTTTTTGAAGATTCATCCGTTTCCACTACGGAGGAATTCTGCGGTACGCTTTCAAGAGATCAGTCCTCCGTGAACAGTCCAAGAACAAGAACCCGATGAACGCTCTAAAACATGGTTCGCCGTTGACCGTTCAAGATCATGAACCCGTTCACCGAAAAGGCCGCTGTACGCTTAAAAGCGGTGAACCCGCTGATCGCTGGTAAGACCCGCTTGTAAAAAACGCTGATCGCTGACGCTGGAGAGAACCGCTGTACGCTGGAAGAGCGGTCCTCCGTCAGCCGTCCAAGAACAAGTATCCGTTCACCGATAAGACCGTCTAGAAAGAGTACTGTCGAGACGTTCGCTGCGCTCACGAGAAGACGCTTTGCAAAAACCGCATTTATGGTGATATAATTAACTCTCGAGTTAGTAACTTACGAGTTAGTAGTTGCGTTGGAGGTTGTTAAATGTTCATCAACAGAGAGAAAGAGCTTGCTTCTCTCAGGAAGCTTAAGGACAGTGGAAAGTTCGAGATGGCCGTTGTATATGGACGTCGAAGAGTGGGTAAGACCACGCTTGTAAGAGAGTTCTCAAAAGAGATCGAAAGCATCTTCTTTGTCTGCGATGAGGTCAACGAGAAAATGATGCTGCGAAACTTCTCGGAAGTCGTTCTCGACCACTTCGGCCACAAAGACACATTATCTCCATTTGAGTCATGGGAAAAGGCGATTAGGTTCGTTGCGTCCAAAGCAAAAGAAAATCGCTTGCTGCTAGTAATAGACGAATACCCATATTTGGCGAATGCGACTAGCTCTTTTCCGTCAGTGCTACAGCGCCTAATAGATAATGAGCTACTAGAAACAAAGCTCTATTTAGTTCTTTGCGGTTCATCTGTGAGTTTCATGGAGAGCGAAGTGCTGGGCAGTAGGAGCCCCTTGTTTGGAAGAAGAACAGCTCAGCTGAGAGTCGAGCCATTCACCTATCGAGAAGCGTCGCTGTTCTTTCCCGAACTGAGCAACGAAGAAAAAATCATCGCGTATGGAATTTTGGGGGGCATCCCGCAGTATCTGCAGAAGTGGAATCAGCATCTTCCATGTGGAGAGAACATCGCAAACAACTTTCTCGATACATCGGCGTATCTTTATGCCGAGCCTAGATTCTTGTTGAGACAGGAACTGCGCGAACCTTCCCTCTACAACAGTATAATAGAATCAATTGCTCAAGGCGCTACGCGCCTGAACGAGATAAGCACAAGGGTAGGAGAGCCTAACGATAAGACTGCAAAGTACATAGCTACACTGCTGAACCTGAACATATTGGGACGAGAAGTGCCCGTTACAGAGAAAAACACTTCACGGAAGGCGATCTACTACATCAGAGACAACCTTTTCAGATTCTGGTACACCTTTGTGTTTCCTAACCTCTCACTTATTGAAACCGGTATGACAGAAGAGCTTCTGGACAAGAAGATCGATAACGGACTCAGCAAGTATCTCGGCCTAGCTTTCGAAAGCGTATGCAGGGACTATTTATTGTACAAAAGTGGCAGGGGAGAACTACCCTTCAGAATTATGAAGTTGGGCAAGTGGTGGGGAAACAACCCGGCAACAAAGAAGGAAGAGGAAATTGACCTTCTTGGTCTGGGAGATAATCAAGTGATAATCGGTGAATGCAAGTGGACCAACGCAAGAATCGGGATAGGCGAACTTGAGAGATTAAAAGATAGGGGATCGATTATCGCTTGCAAAGACAGGATATTCGTCATCTTTTCCAAGAGCGGGTTCACCTCTGATCTGGAAGAACTAGCCGCAAAGGATGCAAGTGTTCACTTGATAACCGTAGACGACCTCTTCGCCTGAAATAGAAATTGGACCTCTTGTGCTTTCATAATGCACAGACCATCGAATCGCCTTTTTCCGGATTCATTGTGTGGAACGAATTACTAAGCACGTTAAGTCTAAATAAAGCGGTATGGCAACTTCGTAGAGGTCGACACTTTCTTCGACCGCTTTGGCGAATCGGCAAGTTCCTTCTCATCCACGATATGAGTCTATTGAGAGGGCCAACAGCCGTTCGCCCCTACAAAAGAATTCAAGAATCGTCTCGTATTGTCATCCCGTGAGTGCTTCTGCACGGGATCTGGGTTTCATTCTTATCGATTTTTCGCACCAAGCTTTCAGCGTCTATTCCGCCCTGCATAGCCGGAACTGGCCTCGCCGAAGGCGAGACTGGCCTTTGCGTAGCAAAGACTGGCCAACGAAGGTGACTGGTACTGAAGATCTTCCCCGCGAAGCGGGCATTGCGACCTGGGCCGTTCTTGCCCAGCCTTGCGTCCATCGATGTTCCTCGGCGCCTTGCGTCTAATCTTGAAGGAGTTTTCATCCCCGCGAAGCGGGCCTTGCGACCTGGCGTGGTCTTCGCCAGCCTTGCGTCCCGGCATGTTCTTCGCCGGCATTGCGTCCGCCGATGCTTTTCGGCGCCTTGCGTCAATCAATTAGCCTCACTTCCCGACAAGTCGGCTTCAGCTCTGTGTTTTTGAAAGAGAAGAGTATAAGAAAACTCTTCTCCACCCAAGACACTTGGTATCTTGGTAAATGATATAATCGAATCGATGAATCTCCAAAGTGAAAGGAGCATACATTATGGCTAGTAGTACAAAAAAGAAGATCGAGGAACGCAAGATAATCCGTGTTTCGGATAAGAGACAGATAACTATCCCTTTGAGGTATTACAAGCTTCTTGGATTTGGACATGAAGCTGAATGTACACTTCAGGAAAATCAGATAGTAATTCGGCCCTTGCAAGAGTCTCGAGAGGAGTTTTCAGAGGAGATACTGGCTGATCTCATTTCAGAAGGATACAATGGCGAAGAGCTTCTTGCAAAATTCAGTGAAATTAGAAGAAAGATAAAGCCGGCGATTGATACGATGATCAAGGAAGCAGATGAAATCGCTGAAGGTAGAAGAGAAAGCCCAACTTTGAGTGAGGTCTTTCCTGAAGAGGGGAATAGATAAGTGTTTGAAGTTCGGTTTTCGAGTGTTGCTCTCAAGTATTTCAAGAAGCTTAAGGAAAGAGAGCTTACGGGAAAATACTACAGAGTCATTCTTGAGATCCGAGATGACCCCTATGCTGGCGAAAAGAAGACCGGCGATCTTTCGGGAGTATACTGCAAGCACTTCATCTACAAGAAGACGAAATATGAAGTTGCTTATCGGATTTACGACGAGACTGGAGTTGTCGTAATCGTTCTGGCTGGAACAAGAGAGAACTTCTACAGACAACTGAAGAATTATGCAAAGCATGATCACTTGTGACGGGTCGGAACGATATGGAATTCTCTGATGACATGCTCAGAAGCTCAATTCTTTGTCATGATTCCATTCCATCACCTGATTTGCATCGAAGAGCCTCTGTAAGCTGCACAGATCCGTTTATTAGAAAACGCGAACCGCTTTGAATAGCAAAGAAAGTGAAAATTGGAACTGACCAGCTCCTAAGGTCTGTCCCATTTTTGCGCCTAAAGAGAACGAGATCCTGGCCTGAACATCGCCAGGATGACGCGAAGGACTGTTATCCCATAGACCCTCCGCTAATGAGCCTGCCACAGAATCCACTCACTTAGCCTGCCCTGAAATGCTCCTGTTCAGGGTCATCCCGTGATGGTTTTGCACGGGATCTGGGTTTCGCCTCATCGATCTCTCTCGCCTAGCTTTCAGCGGATCTTAGTCCACGAAGCCGGAACTAGCCTTTGCTCTTAATACACCCGATCTTCATAACCCGTTTCTGATAAACCGCCCCTAAGAACCCGAATTTCTTAACCCGTTCCTATCAACCCGATCTTTCTAACCCGCACTATGTAACCCTTTCCTAGACTAGGCTCTTCTGCCCGCGTAGCGGAACTGCCCTTGCGAAATGGGTTTTGTGTTCTTGTAGTTTTTCTCGCCACTGCTTGCAGTGACTGGCCTCGCCGAAGGCGAGACTGGCCTTTGCGAAGCAAAGACTGGCCAGGCGGAGCCTGACTGGCTAGTTTTCCTTCCCCGCGAAGCGGGCCTTGCGTCCCCGGATGCTCTTCCGGGCATTGCGACCTGGCATGATCCTTGCCAGCCTTGCGTCCACTGATGCTCCTCAGTGCAATGCGTCCCACCGAAGGTGGCATCCCTTCCTGCCTAAGCCAGCCTTGCATGCGACCTGAACAGCAGGTGTGGTAGAATTCCGGTGAGGTGATATTATGCATGATCTGGAAAGCATTATCGAACTATTGCGGGAAAACCTTCCCGAACTCAAGAATCGATTTTCTGTTTCAAAGATCGGGGTTTTTGGTTCATATGTGAAAGGAAATCAAAGCGACAACAGCGATGTAGATATCTACATAGAGTTTGACAAGGTACCCGGTTTGGAGTTTATGGAGATCGCAGACCATCTTGAACGTATCGTACAGAACAAGGTCGATCTGCTTACGCCTTCTGGGTTAAAGAGCATACGAAACAGCCGAATTAGGCAGGATATCGAGAAGTCAATAACATATGTCTAAAAGAGAAATCAGGGCGATCCTTGAGGATATTATCGATTGCATAGAGCGGATTGCAATCTATGTTGGGAATATGTCATATGATGAATTCATGGCCGATTCGAAAACACAGGATGCGGTGATCAGAAACCTAGAGATAATTGGAGAAGCAGTAAAACAACTCCCAAAAAACTTCACAAACGCTCACAATGACATTCCCTGGAGAGAGATATCCGGCACGAGAGACCGACTTATTCATGACTATTCTGGTGTTAACTATGACATAGTATGGGTAGTTATTGCAAATGACTTGCCTTCTCTTCGACCGAGGCTGCTTGAAATACTTCAGAGCGAGGAAACCTGAGGCGAATTGCCGAACTTGATCTTCACCAATTGAGTTTTTTTACGCCAAGAATCGAGATCCTGGCCTGAAGCGCGCTAGGATGACGTGAAGTAACACAAAACTGTCATCCCGATATGAAACTGATCGGGATCTAGTTCTTTGAAAAACGGTTCCGAAAACCTGCTGAACACTTTGAAGAACCAACGAAGCGAAAATAGGGACTGACAGCTCAGTAAGAACCGCTGCACGCTGGAAGAGCCGCTGTACGCTGCTCAAAACAACGTTGTCCGTCAACGGTCCACCGTCCACCGAGAAGACAGTTTCAAGAGACTTAGAGAGTTTCCAGAGCATTCGGTTCATTCTTTCAGCTTTTTCTTCGATTTCGTCCAGTTGATTATCTTTCAAATAGCCGAACTCAGCAGAAATCTCCAGCTGGGCCACTGTCTCGTTCAGAAAACCCGCTTTGCGTTGCCCGCTGAACGCTGTGAAGAGCCGCTGTACGCTTAAAAGCGGTGAACCCGCTGATCGCTGCTCAAAACAACGTTGTCCGTCAACGGTCCGCCAGGTTCTCTTGCTCTTTCCTACCGAACCCGCTACCCCCAACCCCGGCCTTTTGCTTTCCCTTCGACCCCCAAAGGTTGGACACGAAGTGTCGGAACGATGAACCGCTCTTTTGCTCTTGAACTTAATCCCCGCTTGAGGGGGACACTCTCCCGAAAGGGGAGTAAACAGCTCGGCCTCACAAGGTCTGTACTTACACCGCGCCATCTCTTGACCCTACCCATGTTCTTCAATTGCATGGGTGATTGCTGTGACGGATTATCCAACTTATGAACATAATTTGAAAGCCTTAGCCTCAACACTTGGAAAGAACGGAACGCTTGGAGAAGTACTTCTCTGGCAACAACTTAAGAAAAGGCAGGTCGAGGGTTACAGATTCACGAGACAGAAGCCTATAGGCAGATACATTGTCGATTTCTTTTGTAAGGAATTGAGGCTTGTAATTGAAGTGGACGGCGGTTCTCATGACATCAGGGGCGAAGAAGATAGAAAGAGACAGAAAGAACTTGAAGGAATGGGCTTAATTGTTATCCGAGTGTCTGAAAAAGATGTTCGTTACAACATTCAAGGTGTCTTGGAAGGAATTAGACAGAAGCTTCTGCAAATTGCACAAAAAGAACATAGCTAATAGAGAGCAGCGAAACTACTAACCGTGTCGCTTCACCGAATGAAGTTTTTTCTTTCTGACCAGGCAACGTCAACTTGTGTTGCAGTAGACTCTTTTAACTTCTGATCTCTTGGATCTCGATCTTGCGAATTAGTGCACACCCTCCGCCACTTCGTGGCCCTCCTCCCTCAAGGGAGGACTTAAGATCAAGATCATCAGGAGCTAAACACAGCATGTATTGTTGGGGAGAAGAAGCATCATTAAATCTCTTATTATCACCGTGATTTATCGGTAATGATAAATGAAGCAAGGGAGGATTTAAGATCAAGATCATCTGGAGCTAAACACAGCATGTATTGTTAGGGAGAAGAAGCATCATATGATCTCTTATTATCACCGTGATTTATCGGTAATGATAAATGTAGCAAGGGAGGATTTAAGATCAGGATCATCTGGAGCTAAACACAGCATGTATTGTTAGGGAGAAGAAGCATCATTAAATCTCTTATTATCACCCTTGATTTATCGGTAATGATAAATGTAGCAAGGGAGGATTTAAGATCAGGATCATCAGGAGTGAAATGCACCATATATTGTCAAGGAATGAGCATCATAGGATTCTCATTAACGCCATAATCTCTGCCTCTGGATTGTTGGTCGTGCAACCTAAGAGCCGAAAACCATTCATGTTTCATTTGATGCTTACAAGTGTTAATAGAATGCCAGTAATATGCTAGAATTAAAATACTGAAGGTGATGAACGTGAAATACTACGAGCAACTTGCAAGGTTGGGGGTTTTCACAAAGAGCGACGTGGAAAAACTTGTCGGAAAAAGCGAGACGGCTGATTCTCTGCTGCAAAACTACAAGAAGCGCGGCTTAATTGAGCAAGTCAAGCGAAATCTATATGTGACAAGAAGCCTGGAGACCGGGCAGGCGATAGTTGGCCGATATAGAATCGCATCGAAGATCAAGCCGCAATCTTATATTACGCATCACTCTGCTTACGAGTACTACGGGTATGCCAACCAAGTCTATTATGAGGTATATGTGAGCGCACAGACGAAGTTCTCTGAGTTTACCTTTGATGATGTGAGATATCGTTTTATATCCCCGCGAATACTTGAAGGAGTTGTCATGAATCCAGATGGTGTGAGAACAACAGACAAGGAGAGGACCACACTTGACAGCATCAATGACTTTGAGAGGATAGGAGGTCTTGAAGAACTGCTTCGCTGCTTGGACGCTGTTCCCTCACTCAGTGAAAGCAAATTGGTATCTTATCTGGGTCAATATAGCAAGAGATTTCTTTATCAAAAGACTGGATACATACTGGGGCATTTTCAGAGCAAATTTCGCCTATCTGAAGGGTTCTTCGAGCTATGTGAACTGGCGAAAGGCAAGAGTGTCAGGTACTTCTATAACGCTATTCGGTATGAATCACCAACTTACGATTCCAGATGGAACCTCTTCGTTCCGGAAGATCTCATGGCGATAATCTCGAAAGGAGTAAGAGACACGGGTGAAATACGATAAACGAACCATCGGGCAACTCGCGTCAGAATTGGGTTTTGTCCGTGATACATACGAGAAAACACTGAGATTAGTCGAGGTACTTCAATTCATAGACTCGGATACGCTTTTATCGGAATCTCTTGCTCTGAAGGGCGGAACGGCAATCAACCTAATGATCATGCAGCTTCCGCGACTGTCGGCTGATATAGACCTTGACTACTGCAGAAGCCTATCCAGGGATACCATGATTGAAGATCGGAGTGTCATTATAGATAAGATCATCCTCTTCATGAAGGCCAGCGATTACAAACATAGCGACAAATCAAAGCGTCACTATTCTCTCGAATCACACGTTTTCGAATATGCGAATTCTGGAGGAGCAAGAGATAATATCAAGATCGAGATCAACTTCTCTATGAGAGTTCATGTACTACCTCTTGAAATCAGAAGAACTACGATTCCCGGAGTTGTTCAAGAAGTACGAAGTCGGTGTGTAAGTCCCATAGAAATACTTTCAAACAAAATAGTTGCTCTACTGACAAGAGGAGCGGCTCGTGATCTCTATGATGTTAATAAGATGATCTCCGTTCTTTCTTTGACTGAAAGAGACAAGGAACTACTTAGAAAATGCGCCCTCTTCTATTTTACGATCGGCAATACTGGCATTCCTGAAAGTCTCGATTTAGGAGCGCATAAGAGTATTTCAAAGTACCGAATACGCACCGAGTTACTGCCGGTGCTTCGGAGGGCAGAGAAAATTGATCTTGATGAAATGCTTTGTTCGGTGGAAAGATTTCTTTCGGAACTACTTGTTTTCACTGGGAAAGAGAAAGCGTTTATAGATAAGTTCAGGAAGCATGAATATGATCCTGAACTATTATTCGATGAAAGCGAAATTGTCGAGAGAATAAGATCCCACCCGATGGCGCTATGGAAAACAAACGAGGCTTGAAGAGAGAATGAAGGGCGAGACGCTGAAAGAATTTCAGATGACGGGATAACGAGCGGGTATAGAGTGTAGGGTCTCCATTTTTCTTCTGGGCAGAAGCGATTTACTCGGCAGTCATCCCGTAGAGCCTGTCCTAAATCCACTTACCTGGTCATCCCGTGATGTATTTGCACGGGATCTCGCCATGAAGATCCGCTATACGCTTAAAAACAAGGACCCGCTGAGCGCTGTTCAAAACAACGTTGTCCGTCAACGGTCCAGAGAGAGGCCGCTGTACGCTTAAAAGCGGTGAACCCGCTGAACGCTGGTAAGACCCGCTGTACGCTTAAGAGCAGAAAACCCGTTGTGCGCTGTGGAGAACCGTCCTTCGTGACTCGTCCCAGATCATGGACCCGTCCTTCGCTGAGACCCAAGCCCAGATCCTGAACAGGAGCACTTCAGGATGACGTGAAGGACTGTCATCCCGTGATGAACTTGCACGGGATCTCGCCATGAAGATCCGCTATACGCTTAAAAACATGAACCCGCTGAACGCTGGTAAGAACCGCTTGTAAAAAAACGGTGATCGCTGTGGAGAACCGTCCTTCGTGACTCGTCCCAGATCATGGACCCGTCGTTCGCTGAGACCCAAGCCCAGATCCTGAACAGGAGCACTTCAGGATGACGTGAAGGACTGTCATCCCGTGATTCTTCTGCACGGGATCTCGCCATGAAGATCCGTTATACGCCAGAAGTTCCGCTGTGCGCTTAAAAACAAGGACCCGCTGAGCGCTGATGAAAACAAAACTGTCCGTCAACGGTCCACAGTCCACCGAGAAGAGCATTTCAAGAGACTTATAGAGTTTATTGGCTTTTGCTCTTACAACTTACAACTTGCATCATGGAACTTGCAACTGATGCGCTTTTCGGAGAACGCAGAACCGATAACGGATAACCTTTTCTTATTCAACTTGCAACTTGTCACTTGCAACTGTTTCAAAGATCTAGATCCTGGCCTGAACCACGCCAGGATGAGTTGAAGTAAGAAATGAGCGTCATCCCGTAGAGCCTGCCCTGATGTGCACCTGTTCAGGGTACCTGCACGGGCTCTCGCTCTTGCCAAACCGAGACGCCACACCCGAAACCCGTTCCTCGCCTCTGTCAATACGTACTCCTCTCGTTATCTCACAATTGCCCGTTCTCATCCTCTCACGGCCGAAGCGAGTTCTCTCTTGTTCTCCGTACTTATCACCGTAATGCATCATAATTAAATCTACTCAAGAGAGATTACTTGACTTATGAACAATCGAGTTGTTATAATTCTTTCAGTGAATGAATAATAAAGGAGCGACTATGGATCTTTCCGAGTTTTCGTTTTTCAATCCGTCTCCCAATTTCAGAGAGATGAGTATTCTGAAGGCCCTGACTGAGAGTTCTTCCCTCTCCCAGGAGAGGCTTGCCCGAATTGCCGGTATTGTTCCCAGTATGGTCAACAAGTATATAAAAGACTTCGAAGACTCCGGCCTTATAAGCAAAGAGGGCGACAACCGAAGGAACATGCGATACGAGCTGACTGAAGCCGGGAAGTTCAGGCTGCAGTATCTGACTATTCTTTATCTCAAAGAAGCGGCCAAGCTCTACACCGAATCGAGAGAGATATTTGGAGAGGTTCTCGACACGATCAAAGAGAGTGAACACGAAAGCTTCTATCTTTATGGAGCGGGAATAATCGGAGGCATTCTTGCGGACGTCCTCAGAACCGAAGGAGTCAAGATAATCGGTTTCATCGACGATTCGCAAGCGAAGCAAAACGGAACATTCCACGATCTTCATGTGTCTTCACCCGAAGAAGCAAAGAGCAATGAGGAAACCGCGATGATCGTTGCGTCATTCAGACATGCAAACAACATAGTCAAGAACGCAAAAGAAAACGGAATGAAAAACGTCATGGTATTCACAATATCCAAATTAGGCAAAGTTGAACTAGAAGAGCTTGTGTAACGAGAAAAATCATTTTCGAGAGGGCGAGAAGAAGAGAGTTACGTTCCTGAGGTAAATTATCGGCGTAGATCTCCAATAAGGAGATTGTGATTCTAATCTCCTCGTCCGTTTGAAATCTCGGCTCCATCTTCTCCAAGTACAGGCGTCCTCTCGACAGAAACATGGAGGTTCTATGGATATACCACTATTCGATTTGACAAGGCAATACGATGAGTTAAGAGAAGAGGTTCTCCAGGAGATAGACGAGGCTCTTCTAGGCGGAAGGGTGATTTTAGGTGAAGCTGTACGAGAGCTGGAACGAAGCGTAGCCGATCTAATTGGAGCAAAGCATGCGATTGGAGTCGCAAATGGATCGGACGCCCTTCTCATAGCAGTGGCCGCTCTCGGAATAGGCCCCGGAGACTATGTAATTACGACTCCCTATACCTTCTTCGCAACGGTCAGTTGTATTACCAGAAACGGCGCCACCCCTCTTTTCGCAGATATCGACCCGGTAACATACAATATCGACCTTGACAAGGTTGAAGAACTGCTGCAAACCCATCCTGAAAGAGAAAAGATCAAAGCGATAATCCCGGTTCATCTCTTCGGCCAGTCTATGAATCTTGAGAGACTCCAGAACATAAGAGAGATATACGGAGTTAAGATAATCGAAGACTGCGCACAGTCGATTGGGGCAAGATGGAACCATCCAGACGGGTCTACTATTATGACAGGCTCGATCGGAGATTTGTCGACCTTCTCTTTCTTTCCGACGAAGAACCTGGGTGCCTATGGCGACGGCGGGATGATCACAACAGATGACGACGAACTCGCGGCATTCTGCAGAAGCTACAGGGTCCATGGCTCACCCGTGAAATACGTTCATGAAATGATAGGCATAAACTCGAGACTGGACGAACTCCAGGCCATAGTTCTGAATATAAAGCTGAAACACCTGGAAGAATATGAAAGAAGAAGAATTAAAATAGCCGAGAAGTATCAAGCCGAGATGATAAAGAACGGCTTGAACGTTGTATGTTGTAGGTTGTCGGTTGTGGGTAAAGATAGTTCTCTTTCGAACAACGCACAACCCACAACCCACAACGATGTCGTAATTCACTGCCCCTCTGTTCCTTATTCGGCGGACGGTGAACCGGCGACGGCTAACGATTATCGCTTCTCTCACGTCTTCCATCAGTATGTGGTGAGATTTGAAGGCTTCAGTAGAGAAGAGAGAGACAGCCTGAGAGATTATCTGGCAAGTAACGGTATCGGCACATCGATCTACTATCCCATGGGCCTGCACCAGCAGAAGTGCTTTGAGTACCTCGGTTATAAGACGGGGGAATTTCCCGTGACCGAGAAGGCCTGTGAAGAGACACTTGCCCTACCGATATTCCCTGAAATGACGGACGAAGAGATTGAGTACTGTGTCAAAAGAACAAAGGATATCTTAGTTTTGAGGAGTTCTTGCATATGCGAATCCTAATAGGGTGCTGCGGTGGACTAACCGGAACTTACCTTTCAAGACATATTCATGACCTTAGTTGGATAGAAGAAAAGAGCGTGCTTGGGTTTGATGTGTCTGACAAGAATCCTACCAAGTACTTCTTGGATGAACTCTTTGTTCTTCCTCCAGTGGATTCTGACGGTTTCGTTGAATCCCTAATATATCTACTTAATAGCGAGAGAATAGACATTTACATTCCCACTCACTCCGCAGAAGGATTTGTTGTTTCTAGAGAGTCTGATAGGATTAGAAAACTTACAAGAACAAACTTTATGATAAGTCCCCTTCAAACTTATGAGGCATTAGATAATAAGGAGAATCTCTATAACAACCTGGACGAACTAGGAATTGACACCCCAAAGAGATTCCAAGAGGACATCGCTGATTTCTTCTTACCACTTTTCATTAAACCCATTCGTGGAAGCGGCAGTAAAAACACTAGGATCATTAGCAATCGCGAAGAGCTGAGATGGATCGAAAAACTAAAGGAAGACTATCTTGTCACAGAGTATCTACAAGGAAAAGAGTATACAGTAGATACATACTTTTCTCTTGAAGGAAGATTACTAGGCCTCAATCAACGCATTCGAGTTAAAAATCTTGGAGGAGCTGCTATAATAACTGAAAACAATTACGACATAGAAGTGACCTCACTAATAGAAACAATCTCCAGAAGATACACAATTATTGGTCCCGCGAATTTCCAGTTTTTCTTAACAGACAATTCTCGAATAGTATTCACGGATGTGAACCTTAGGTTTGCCTCTGGAGGATTACCTTTGACAATTAAAAGTGGTCTCGATATACCTGAGATCATGCTCAAGGAGCTTTCTGGAATGAAGATTGAATCCAACGAATGTGTGATTGACAAAAAGCACCGAATCATGTTCAGATACTTTTCAGAGATTTTTGAGGAACCGCAATGCTGATACTGGATTTCGACGGAACCATAACAGATGTTTGGTACAGGTTCTATCGAGTCTTCCAGGATTACTGGAATATCCAAGGCCTGACTTTTGATCAATACAAAACATGTAAGAAGGTCTTAACTGATGACAAGAACCTCCTAGTTCATTTAACACGTGAACCTGAGAGGCTTGGATCCTATGAAGTTTACAGGGAATTCAAGAGAGAATCACTTGAAAAGCAGGACTATCTCGCCTATGATGTGCTCATTCTTGATAGTACTCTGCTTGAGAAGATCAGTGACTACATAGTTCTGACCTACAGACGAAGTGAAAAGAATTACCTCTCACAGCTAAAGAACCTCGGTTTGTATGATCTTTTTTTTGATAGATCAGTTATTCTAGATCCTGAAAAGCAAATAACAAAGAAGGAATGGTTACTCAAAAACATCTCATTAAAGGAATTCGATATGGGTCGTGTAGGAATCATCGGTGATTCTGAAGCTGACCTAGAAGCTGGTTTGTCTATTGGAGCAGAAGTCTTCTTGGTCAAAACGGGGCTTAGAGAAGCCGAAAGACTTCTTGAAGGGGTTTCCAAATCAGATGGAGTGACAATCGTCAGAAATGTGAATGGCTTTCTACAAACTTGGAGTTAATCAAGGAGGTCAAAAATGTTAAAAGAGCTTATAATTAATAGATCAGCAGTAATAGGAGTAATAGGTCTGGGCTACGTTGGTCTGCCCCTGGCTGTTGAGAAGGCCAAGGCTGGATACAAGGTTATTGGTTTCGATATCCAGGAAAGCAAAGTCCAGATGGTAAATGAAGGTCATAACTACATTGGCGATGTTGTGAACGCGGATCTGGAAAAGATCGTTTCAGATGGTCATCTTCGGGCGACGTCTGATTTCGATGAACTCTCTGGCTGCGACGTCATAGCTATTTGTGTTCCCACTCCCCTTGACGTCTTCAAGCAACCGGATCTTACATACGTAATCAAATCGACCGAAGACGTTGCAAAGAGACTCCACAAAGACATGCTCGTGGTACTCGAATCAACGACATATCCGGGAACGACAGAAGATGTCATGAAACCTATCCTCGAAGAAACCGGCCTTGTATGTGGAAACGACTTCTACTTGGCGTTCAGTCCCGAGAGAGTCGACCCGGGAAACCTCAGGTTCAAGACGAAGAACACTCCGAAAGTCGTCGGAGGAGTAGGCCCAGAATCGACCGAGATGGCTAAGCTTTTGTATGAATCTGTCTTGGACGCCGAAGTCTTTGTTGTTTCATCTCCGAAAGAGGCGGAAATGACGAAGATACTCGAGAACACATTCAGAATAGTCAACATTGCCTTAATTAACGAAATGGCAGTCGTTGCCGACAAGATGGGAATCAATATCTGGGACGTAATCAATGCCGCTTCCACAAAACCTTTCGGATTCATGCCCTTCTTCCCCGGTCCTGGAGTCGGCGGCCACTGCATCCCCATCGACCCCTTCTATCTCACGTATATTGCCCGCAAGTATGACTATCATACTCGCCTCATTGAGCTCTCCGGAGAGATAAACGATTCTATGCCCGAATATGTAGTAACTAGAATCATGAAGGCATTGAACGAACGAGGCAAATGTATGAATGGAGCCAAGGTTGTCATGCTCGGAATCGCATACAAAGAAGACATCGAAGACATGAGAGAGTCACCGGCGCTCAAAGTCCTCGAACACCTCGAGAAAAACCATGCCCACGTCTCTGTTGTAGATCCTTATGTCCCCGAATTCATGTGGGAGGGAAAGACCATGAAGACTGTCAACCTCACCGAAGATCTGATCATAGGATCCGACGTCGTCTTAATAACAACGGCTCACAAAAAACTCATAAACTATCCGATGATAGTCAAGAACGCGAAATACATCTTCGATGCGAAAAACGTCTTGAAAAAAATGGGAATCACAGCAATAAACATTGAAGCTCTTTAGGAACCGTTGTTCGTTGTGCGTTGTAGGTTGTTGGTGAAAAGCGATACTTTCGAGAAGGCGAGGAGCATCGCCGAGAGTAAGAGAGAAAGGAGAGAAGAAGGTAAGAATGGCTTTTTTCGAAATGGAGATTTACGAAGTGTCAATGAGCTTTGTTGAGAGCGTCTACAAGCTAACAAGGAGCTTTCCAGAAGAAGAGAGATACTGTCTTGTTTCGCAGATGAGAAGAGCAGCTGTATCTATACCGTCGAACATCGCTGAAGGCAATGGTAGGGGCCACTCGAAAGAATATTTGCATTTTCTATATAACGCGAGAGGATCACTAATGGAACTAAGAACTCAAATCGATATTTCAAAGAGACTTGGATATCTCAACGAGGTTGATTACTCAAGTCTGACAGAGAGTTATGAAGGACTGAGAAGGATGCTGATGAATCTAATCTCGTCAATTAGAAGGAAGAGTGTTTCAACATCAGGCCTAAAGGAAAAATGATGCTAGAAGAGATGATCTTTTCCCACTGGTCTTTTCTCGACACGAAGTGTCGTCTCGCCTTCTCGACGGTGCTCTTTCTCGATACCCCAAAACGATTGGAGTGACCACATGAAAAAACTAACCGCCGCCCTAATTGGTTGCGGAAGAATCGGAACAAAGAAACACATAGAGGCCTTTGCAGCCAACAGTGATCTAATCGATCTCGTTGCAGTCTGTGATCTGGTGCCGGAGAAAGCCGAGAGAGCTGCAGAAGAATATATGAAGAGACAGGAGATATCGCTTGTTCGCGGAGAAAAAGAGAGAATAAGAGAGAAAAAAGATACCCAGCACGGCCAAGAAATAGACTCTTCCTCTCCAGCATCCGAGTGTGATCTCCAACGTCCAGTCGTAATCTCCGACTACAAAGACTTACTCTCGACAAATATCCACTTCGTCACCATCGCCACCGAAAGCGGGAATCATTACAAGAACACTATAGATTTTCTTTCGGCGGGAAAGCATGTTCTCGTTGAAAAGCCTATGGCACTATCTTCAGAGCACATGGACGAAATGATAGCCCTATCGAGAGAAAAGAAGTTGAAACTCGCCGTCTGTGTTCAGAACAGGTTTAACCCTCCCGTTCAGGAGCTGAGAAAAGCGATCGATTCCGGTAAATTTGGAAGAGTCTTCACCGCAACTGCACGAATTCTCTGGAACAGAAACGAAGAGTACTACAAACAAGCCAGCTGGAGAGGAACATGGGCGATGGATGGCGGAACGATCATGAACCAGTGCGCGCACAACATAGACCTTCTCCAGTGGATGCTTGGAGGGGAAGTCCAAGAGATATTTGCAATGACCGAGAACTACAATCATCCATATATTGAGACAGAGGACTTTGGAGCCGCGATTGTTAGATTCAAGAACGGATCAATTGGTATAATCGAAGGAACGGCAAATGTATATCCGAAGAATCTGGAAGAGACTCTCTCTGTCTTCGGTGAAAAGGGAACAGTTGTCCTCGGTGGACTGGCAGTAAACAAGATCCAGACCTGGAGATTCGAAGGTGAGGATTCACACCCTTTCATGAATCTTCCAGACCCGGAAACGGTTTATGGCTCTGGTCATATAACGGCCTTTGAAGACTTCGCCAGGGCAATCATCGAAGATCGCGAGCCTTTTGTCAATGGAGAAGAAGGCAAGAAGTCCGTGGAAATCATTCTTGGAATATACAAATCGGCAAGAGAGGGAGCGCCGGTTAGATTCGGATAATATCTATTACATCTATGGACAGAATCTTTCAGATACAATGCATCGCGAAATGCTTTTTTGAAGCAGAGATGTGGTGAGGAGTTTGAAGCTTCCAAGGGTCTCGGTTATAATACCTGCCAGAAACGAAGAAAAGTTCATCGAGAGATGCGTTAAGTCATTTCTAGCCTGCGACTACCCCGGAGAACTCATAGAGGTAATCGTGGTTGATGGAATGAGTGAAGATGGAACAAGAGATATCGTCAACGAAATCTCATTAAGAGACAACAGAGTAATGTTAATTGACAACGAAAAGAAGATAACTCCCGTTGCGATGAACTTAGGAGTGAAAGCTTCAAAAGGGGAATACATATTCTTCAGCGGCGCACACAGTGAAATGCCATCGGACTACATCTCTAAATGCGTCCAGCATGCTATAGAAAGCGGTGCAGACAATGTGGGTGGAGTAGTGAAAACGGAGCCTCGTGTAAACTCTCCCGTGGGAAGAGCTATCGCCGAAGTCTTATCTCATCCAATTGGAGTTGGCGGTGCCAAGTTTAGGACAGGCGTAACCAAACCCACAGAGGTAGATACTGCTCCTTTCGGTTGCTACAAACGAGAGGTTTTCGACAGAATCGGCTATTTCAATGAGCAGCTTGTTAGGAATCAAGATATCGAACTGAATCTGAGACTGAAGCGTGCCGGAGGCAGAATCATTCTTTACCCGGACATACAGTTTAATTATTACGCCAGGTCGACCTACGGGGATCTGTGGAGGAATAGCTTTGGAAATGGTTATTGGGTAATCGCAGGTTCTCGGTTCTCAAACATGCCATTTTCCTTAAGGCACATCGTTCCATTCCTTTTCGTCTCCTTCCTTCTTGTATTTGGTTTGATTTCCATATGGGTGCCTTTCGTGCGAATTCCCTATCTAGTTGTTATTACTCTGTACATTTCGTTATTGCTAATAGCATCGTTAGGGATTTCACTGAGACCCGGAAAGTCAGCTCTTCTCTTGCCTGCGTTTGTTGGATTCATTGTTCTCCATATAGCGTATGGTCTAGGATCGTTGAAGGGGCTTTTGCAAAGGATATTCGCTAATGGATAGCGCAAAGGCACTATCCCTTATATCGAAGATAGAGGAAGAGCGAGGCGATTCATGCGCAGAACTGCAAATAGATGAGATCCCCCTTTGGAATGTGGTGAGGACAAGTCTGTATTCTCACCTAACGGGGGATTTTAGCTCTCGGTACGCTAATTCGAAGAGTCTAAGAATGCTCTCAATGATGGCTTCGTCATTGTTGAATTTTAGGCTTCCCAAGGAAAACAAGATTCTGGCGATATCTGCGAACACAACCAGAAGAAAATTTGAAGGATCAGAGTTTGATATATACATCGACTGGATTGGAAAACTGACTCGGTATAGCTATTCGATTATCGAGATACCTAATGTCTCAGTCCCTAATCCAGGGAAGAACGTATTTACGAAGCAGAGAATATCAGGAATGAATCTTCTTACAAAGAGCCTAATCAAAGCAGGAGGTCACCAAAAACGTACTGATGCTATTCTCAGCAAAATAAAAAACCTTATAGTAGGATTCTTGGATTCATCAGCAGCTGAGAGGTTCACTGCAAGCATCCGCAAAGTGATACCAAGATATATCGCACTGGTTTCTTTGATGAAAGATCTTCTGGAAAGGCTCACTCCGAAACTAATACTCGAGGTCTGTTCGTACAATCTTTCTTCAAGAGCGCTAACCTACGCGGCAAAGCTTCGTGAAATCCCAGTTGTGGAGATCCAGCACGGAATAATAAACAGATTTCATGCTGGATATATATATAAACATGAAGTAGTCAGAAGCGACACGCCGGATGAGATGCTCGTGTATGGTGAGGCATTTAGAGAGATTCTTATAGGTGAAAGCGTTCTTTTCAGAGCGGAAAACATACATGTGGTGGGCAATTATTATATCGAGTCAGTTAGGAACGCCCCAGCAATTCTTGAAGTGCAAGGCATCAAAGATGATTCAAAAGGTAGGCAAGTGGCTTTGATCAGTACACAACCAATCTACGAAGCGGAAGCTTATGTCGAAGCCGTGGCTTCGCTGAGTAAAAGGGGTTATTTCGTAATAATTAAGCCACACCCCAGTGAGCAGAAGGATAAGTACGCGGCCCTTCGGAATAAGAATGTCATCGTATCCACATTCTCAGTTTTTGAATTGCTTAAGATAGCAGATATTCACTTGACCATCTCTTCAACATGTGCACTAGATGCTCTTCAGTACTCTGTACCAACCGTTGTTCTGAGATTCGAAGACCACCAGAAGCATCTTGAAGCTTTGAAGGGTTTTTTGGGTGTTGTTTTCCAGGAAAGGTCCGTTGGCGAAGCAATTGATAAGTGCACTAACCAGAATCTGACTTTAGTTGATGACAGATTCATGGTCAATGATTCTGGAACTAGATTGGTAAGCGTTTTGGACAAGCTACTTGAAGGACATTTAGAGTAATGAGCTAATTGCAAAGGGAAACTTGGGGATTACCCGTTCCTGTTCGGAGTTTATGAGCAAGTAGGGGGGAATCTACTGTGAGAGTACTTATTGGACCTGGGATGGCTCCTGTGAACCAAGGCGGTCAGTTCGCCGGCGGGGCCGCGATGGCAACGTATGAGATAGCAAGATCGCTGTCGGAGTTAGGTCATGAAGTCTACTTGGCGACACTTCATGATTTCACTGGGAGTTCGGAGAAAGCTCTCCACATTTTTCCGAGAAAAAAACTGTGGGAACTATTCAAAGCCTCACCAAAGATAGTATGGAAGCTTCTTAAGAGTGAAAAGAATGTGGCGAAGTATTACGAACATCCTTCTTTGCTTGAAGAAGCCAGGTTTCTCGGTGTAAGACTCTACTGGAAAAAATTAATAGATCGAATCAAACCTGACATCATAAGCATACACGGCAACAATCTCGATCGCTTGCCAATGATTCTCTCGGCCGTGGAATCATGTATTCCCTTTGCCTTCACTTCCCATGGTATATCGGAAGAGGAGGAAGTTAGATATAATCTGAAAGTTTTTCTCAAAGACTTCTTCGGATTCCTTGACGTCAGCAAAATACCCATCATTTGTGTGAGTTCGGGGTTAAGAGACAGAATTGTAAGTGAAATAGGCTACAGCGAGAAATTATGTTCGGTGATTGGTAACGGGATTTCACATGAATTCCTGAATAGGGCGTCTGAAATTCGAGAAAGGAATCTCAGTGAGAAAGGCAGAACACAAAGCAATAGAATTAAGCTCATCACGGTGGGCAGCTTGATAAAGAGAAAGAATCATATCAAAGTGCTTGAAGCAATGAAACATCTCTCCGAAGACTACGAATATGTGATTGTTGGAGACGGACCTGAAAGCGATAATTTACATGATTTCGTGCACGCAAATGGACTGGCCAAAAGAATCCATTTCAAGGGTAGACTGCTGGGAGACGAACTTATCGAAGCTTACAGCGAATGTGATTTATTTGTTCTAACATCCATCTCAGAAGCTTTCGGCCTCGTATTTCTTGAGGCGCTCGCTTGCGGACTTCCAGTTGTTACTATGAAAGATCTTGAAGGAGTTAGGGACATCTATCATCCAGATTGCTTTGAACTTGTCGAGAAATACGACTCGGTAGAACTAGCAGAAGCAATCGAGAAATCTGCAGAAAAGATGGGAAAAGAGCAAATGATGGAACATGTGAGGCAGTTTTCATGGGAGAGAGTTGGAACTCAATATGATAAAACTTTTACAGATCTTGCCGGTCACAATCATGGTTGAAGACTCGACGGCTTAGCATCTTATTAACAGTCTTCGTTAGGAGTAATGATGTCATGAATAACTCATTGTTGTATTTCACGATCCTCAACGAAGAGTCGAAATCACTGGGATTTCTCAAGAAAGTCAGGTCTCAGTGTGTAGCATTCGAAAAGCTTGGTCATTCGGTATTTCTAGGAATCCTTAGAAATACCGAGTTTGTCATTTACAGAGTTGTCAAATCGAAGTTTGAAAGAGAATCCTGTTTTAACTTTGGCAGCAGAATGGCATCTATTACTAATAGGGCAAGCATACTCAAGAGGATCAAGAATCAGCAGGTTCTGTCGCAAATCATGCGCTTCACACAGGAATGGTGCGAGAAGAAGGAAATCGATGCAGTATACATCAGGAGATTTGCTCTTTCTCATTTAGTCATGAGGTTCTTAAGAACTCTCTCTAGGCAGTGCAAGATTATCTGGGAGTATCCCACCTACCCTTGGACAAGCGAATACAGGCTCTCCCACACTCTGCCTCGGAGTATTCTGGAGAGGAGTTTTGCATCAATTCTGGAGAGACACGTGGATCTTATTGTTGGAGTTTCAGGAGTAAGTGGTTTTGAAAGGGAGGGAGTGCTTCTGACTACTAACGGCGTTGGCGTCGATGAATTGACTGTTAGAAAGACTCCTTATCTGCACAGAACTGTAGAGCTCCTTGGACTTGGGAAAATCACGAACTATCATGGATACGATCGAATTATGAAGGGGATTGCTGCCTATAATGGCGACCATGAAATATTATTCAACATCGCTGGGGACGGAAAAGAAATTGATAACTTGCTTGCATTGATGCGTAGCTTGAACATCGGCGGGAATGTCATATTCCACGGTGTTGTTGATGGAAAGGAACTGGATCATTTGTTTGATAGATCCCACATTGGTATTGGGGCCCTTGCCTTGCACAAGATCGGCGGGCAATATCCTTCGCCGTTGAAACACAGAGAGTTCTGCGCGAGAGGCTTACCGTTTGTACACGCAACTGATGACCCCGATTTCACTGGCCTCGAACCATATGTGAAGAAAGTCGAGCATGGTGAAGACCCTATTGATATCGATGAACTGGTTACGATGGCGATAGAGATCTACAATGGACGAGAAGATGGTAGAAGAATCTTGAGGGACCACGCTGTGAAGGAGCTAGATTGGGCTGTTAAGATGAAGCCTATTTCTGATTTCATTATTGAAGCTTCTCATGATAGTGTGAAGAGAACTCGTAGTTAGCTTCTTCAAAGCGTCAACGATCCTCCTGAAGATAACTGTACAAGAGATACTCGAACTCTATAGGTAGTCAGCGAGCAAATGAGAGCAGCAGATAAGTACCACAAAAGAATAAGAGCGGAGGAGACGTATTGTTTGATGGAACAAAGAGGAAATTGATGGAAAGGATTCTCTGGTTTCCAGAGTCTACTAGTCCGACCTTTGATGATCCAGGGAAATTCCACTCCGAGGAAGTGAAAATCGATTGGCCTGACAAGATTAAGAGACCTTTTGTAGGACTGACTCAAGACTGCAATGCTGTTCCCTACTGGACAAAGTACGCGACCTTCTTGGAGAAGAATGGATTTCCTTATTCCATTTATGAATATCGCAGATCTGACTGGATTCAGAGGGCTTCGAAATTCGATTTGATAATTTGGTCGCCAAAAGACGGTCCTTTTCAAATGGAGGATATCAAGAGGAAAATCTACATTCTTGAGAATAAACTAGGCAAAGTCTGCTTCCCAGATTATGATACTTTGCTGCTTTGTGACGACAAAGCATACTCCACATATATTTTATCTATCAACAATCTTCCAGTTATAGAGACCTTCATCTCGAATGACTATGATGAAAGCAAGACTATGGCAGAAAACCTAAGTTATCCATTGGTTTCAAAAGGATCTTTCGGAGCAGGTTCTAAAGAAGTCTTCTCAGTTGCTAACGCCTCAGAAGCGAAGAGAATTGTCCGGCAAGTATTCTCTGTCTACGGAAAGCGAACGCATCTGAAGTACGTCAGGCAGAAAAACTTAGTCTATTTCCAGCGATTTGTGGAAAGCGATAGAGTAGATACAAGGGTGAATATCATCGGGAATATGATCTTTGGATATTATCGGAAGCCCAAAGGCAATGACTTCAGAGCTTCCGGGAGTGGAATCGTGATAAAAGAAGACTTGCCTATCGAGGCAATTAGAATCGCCCTGGAAACCTATAGCAAGATTGGAAAGGCTATGCTTGGAGTTGATATGCTCAAGGATAGGAGCGGGAAGTACTGGATAAGTGAGATTAGCCCGTTTATATATGTTAAAACCCCAGAGCAGCTCAAAGTGAATGGTATCCCCGGTGCATACACTTTACAAGATGATGGAACTTTGCTCTTTGAAAAGGGGCTTTTTTGGCCTCAGCAACTTGCTCTGAAAGTTTTCTTTGAGCAGAACTATCTTTCTTCCGTTGAAGAATGGAAAGCGAAGTATCTTGAACCGGCCTTGTCCAAACAATGCTTAAGGAAATCCACGTGACAAAGGCGAATTCTTAAGGATAGCTGAAGATATTTTCTGGAGGATCTGGATGCTTCCTATAGGCCTCGCTGTAGTGGGCGTTACCCTTTATGCTCAGTTGAGCCTTGAACTCAGGCGAAAATGAAGTCATGAAGTCGCAAATGCCTTTGTTGAGAAAACGAGTTATGTAACCGGGCTGAACTGCTTACGGAACCGCCTTCTTCACTTTGCATACAATACAGGGTCATAACAGATTTCTGGTGATTCTCAATTAGCTTAGAAGAGGATCTCTATTAGTTATCTATAATCCATCTCGGCATTATAATGGAATATCGGCGAAGTGTTGCATTTCAATTGGCTTTAGTGAAGGTGAAGAGAATGTTTACTGGTGAGAAAATCCTGATAATCGGTGGCACGGGAACTGTTGGAAAGACTTTGTTCTACAGCTTGCTCAAGAAAAACCCGGAAGTCATCCGGCTCTTTTCGAGAGACGAGCACAAGCAGTTCATTATGGAGAACGAGCTTGGAATAATAGAAAGTGACGATAGCGGGCACGAGATACCCAGCACAGCAAACACTCGTTTCTTCATAGGAGATGTCCGCGACAAAGAGAGGGTTCAGCGTGCCATGGAGGGTATAGACATCGTCTTCAACGTCGCGGCAATGAAACATGTTCCTGCCTGCGAATATAATCCCTTTGAAGCTGTTAAGACTAACGTCCTCGGCGTTCAGAATGTTATTGAAGCTGCGCTTAAAGCCGATGCCAAGACCGTAGTATATACCAGCACAGATAAAGCGGCTTCTCCAACCAATACAATGGGCGCGACGAAGCTTCTAGCAGAGAGACTAATGAGTGCTGCACAGTTTTCCAGAGGGACCTCTCGAACGAAATTTGTTTCGGTCAGATTCGGAAACATCTTGATGAGTCGTGGCAGTGTACTTCCGTTGTTTGTCGCGCAGGCAAAAAGGAAGGCAGCGTTGACCCTTACGGAGCCGGAAATGACTCGCTTCGTAATGAGCAAGGAAAGAGCAGTAGAGTTGATTCTTAAGGCAGCGACAGAATCTCTTGGTGGAGAGATATTTGTTCTGAAGATGCCGGTTGTCAGAATGGGAGATGTTGCGAAAAGTGTTATGGAGTACTTCGATTATAACTTGTTAAAGGTTATCGGTAAGCGACCCGGCGAGAAGATGTACGAGGAACTTATGACCGAAGAAGAGAGCATGAGAGCTTTGGAGCTTGAAGACATGTTTGCAGTACTGCCTTTTTTTGGAGAAAGAGATGACTATATCAACCACTACAAAGATAACGCGACACCAGCCGCTATAAGTATGTATTCATCAGAGAACGCGCCAATCCTCGATTATCTTCGAGTAAAAGATATGATTTGGGATATACTGAATAGAGAAGGGGTGAAGCAATGAAAGCTCTTGTAACGGGCGGAGCGGGATTCATAGGCCGCTGGTTGATAAAGCGATTACTAGACGAAGGAAATTCCGTATTTGCTGTTGATGATTTCTCAAACGGAAGAAGAGAGAACATATCAGAGTTTTCCCAAAGTACTGGACTCCATTTCTTGGAAGGCGATATAAGAAATGAGAGAATTCTAAAGAAGCTTTTTGAAGAGAAATACGATATCGTGTATCACTTGGCTGCCGAAATCAATGTACAAAATTCAATAGATAACCCTGTTCAGACTATTGAAAGAGATATTATTGGCACTTTCAATATTCTTGAAAACTGCAGAAAACAGAAGACGAGAGTCGTATTCATGTCAACCTGTATGGTCTATGATCGCAGTCATGACGAATCAGGAATCACAGAAGAACACCCAACGAAACCCGCCTCTCCATATGCGGCTGCGAAACTGAGCGGAGAAGCGCTTACTCTTTCGTATTATTACTCATATGGTTTGCCAACGACCGTCATCAGGCCGTTCAACACATATGGACCTTTCCAGAAGACGAATGGGGAAGGTGGGGTTGTGGCAATATTCATCAGACAGGCTTTCAAGGGCGAACCGTTGAGAATCTACGGTGACGGAACACAGACAAGAGATTTGTTATACGTGGAAGATTGCGTAGATTTTATAATAAGGGCAGGCAACAACGATCTTGCTCTTGGTCAGATAATAAATGCGGGTACGGGAAGCGATGTTGCAATAAATGATCTCGCTTTACAGATTGCAGGAACTCCCGAGCTTATAATGCACGTTCCACATATTCACCCGCAAGCAGAAATCATGAGACTCAAGTGCAACTCAACGAAAGCCAAAGAACTACTAGATTGGGAGCCAAGACTCTCACTTGAGAAAGGCATTGAAAAGACGAAAAAATGGATAGAAAGCAATCCAGAATTATAGGGGGCAAATGGTGAATAATATCCCTTACGGCAGGCAATGGATAGATGAAGACGATATTTCAGCCGTGGCAAAGGTCCTTCAAAGTGACTGGCTAACACAAGGACCGGATATCGAGGAATTCGAAAAGGAGATTGCTGAGTATGTTGGCGCAAAGTATGCTGTCGCTTTCAGCTCGGGAACTTCCGCACTCCACGGGGCAATGTTTGCTGCCGGAATTGGACCTGGAGATGAGATAATTACCTCTCCAATAACCTTTGTAGCCACTTCGAATTCGGCAATCTATTTGGGGGCCAGGCCAAGATTTGTGGACATCGACCTCAAAACATATTGCATCGATACCGCAAAGATCGAAGAAGCGATAACGCCAAATACTAAAGTTATTGCTCCGGTGGATCTTGCAGGTTATCCGGTAAACATCGAGACCATCATGGGAATTGCTAGAAGGCATAACGTAGTTGTAGTTGAAGATTCGGCTCACGCTCTTGGAGCGAAAAGGAATGGCAAGATGGTTGGAACAGGAGCGGACATGTCTCTATTCAGCTTTCATCCGGTGAAACATATTACCACTGGAGAGGGCGGAGCAATAACGACCGACAATGAGGAATTCTATAAGAAAATGAAGATCTTTGTCACTCATGGAATAACAAAAGATCCGGCTCTTCTGCAAAGAAACGATGGACCATGGTACTACGAAATGCAGGAACTTGGATTCAACTACAGGCTTACAGATTTTCAATGCGCTCTTGGCCTTTCACAGCTGAAGAAAATCGAAGGTTTCCTGGATAGAAGAAACGAAATAGCTTCCATGTACAACGAAGCTTTCAAAGATATCGAAGGGCTTGTGATGCCTCCAAAACCCGAGCAATATAGTTCGAGGCACGCATATCATCTCTATCCTATTCTAGTAACAAAAACAGATCGAAAAGAAGCCTATATAAAACTCAGAGAAATGGGGATATTTGCCCAGGTACATTACATTCCTGTTCACTTGCAGCCGTACTATAGAAATAACTATGGCTTCAAAAAAGGTGATTATCCAAATGCGGAGTATTACTATGAACATGAACTCTCTATACCCATGTATCCGAAAATGAAGAACGAAGAAGTGAACTACGTAATACAGTCCATAAAGAGTCTGACAAAGTGAGGTGATCTTTGTGGAATTCAAGATAGGAGATCGTCTAGTGGGCGATGAACATCCAGTATTTATTGTGGCCGAGATGTCGTGCAACCATCTCCAAAAGTACGATTATGCAGTTGAGATTATAAAGAAGGCCAAAGATGCGGGCGCAGATGCCATTAAACTTCAGACATACACTCCTGACACCATGACGATAGACTGCAATAACGAATATTTCAGGCTGGATGATACCATCTGGGAAGGGAAGAATCTGTACCAGCTGTACAAGGAAGCATACACTCCGTGGGAATGGCAGCCAAAACTAAAAAAGATTGCGGAAGAGGAAGGGCTAATCTTCTTTTCCACTCCATTTGACAGGACTTCGGTTGACTTCCTTGAAGAGCTAGATGTTCCTGTTCATAAAGTCGCTTCGTACGAGATAACGGATATTCCTCTCATAGACTATATTGCTCAAAAGGGAAAACCTATAATATTTTCAATTGGAATGGCCACACTGACGGATATCGAATTGGCTTTGTCAACGATAAGGAAGCACGAGAACAACGATATTGCAGTTTTGAAGTGTGTTAGCGCTTATCCGACTCCGATAGAGGAGACTAACTTGAAGACAATAGAAAACATTGGGGAGACTTTCGGTGTCGTCGCTGGCTTATCCGATCACACAAATACAATCACAACAGCCGTTCTCTCAGTTGCACTAGGAGCAAAGATCATCGAAAAACATCTAACTCTTGATAGAAATCTGGGCGGACCAGATGCACCGTTTTCTCTAGAACCAGATGAATTTAAGACGATGGTAAGTGCTGTTAGAGAGGCCGAAAAGGCAATAGGCAAGACAACATATACGCTCAACAAAAAGCAACAAAGAAGCCGTCTCATGGCACGATCTCTCTTCGTAGTGAAAAACATGAAGAAGGGAGAAATATTCACGGAAGAAAATGTTAAATCTATAAGACCCGGATATGGATTGCATCCAAAGCACTTGCCGGAAATCCTCGGGAAAAGAGCTGTTATTGATACGGAATATGGAACACCGTTAAGCTGGAGCTTAGTAAGTAAAGAATTAGAGTAGAATACATATCTCCGGAAGCTATGGTAATTTCCAACCAGAAGGGGGTTCCTGAATGATTCTAGAAGAGGGAGATGTACTTCTTCGTCCGCTAAGTATAAAGGATACAGATTTCTTGCTTGGTATAAGAAATGATCTTGAATTCGCCGACGAATTCTTTTCCGATCCTCCCACCTATGACTTCGCTCATAATAGTTGGCTGCAATCTGCCGCGAAGAATAACATAGAACTGATAATAGAGTTCAAATCTGAAAGAGCCGGGCAAATAAGATTGACTGACATTGACTACAGACATCAGAAAGCTCAATTCGGGATAATGATAGCAAGAAGCTTTCAGGGAAAGGGAATCGCATTTGATTCCAGTAGGATCTTCTTTGAATACGTATTCAGAAATCTGCCTATTAACAAAATATACCTAGAGCTGTTTGCCAACAACTCGCCTGCGATGAGGCTGTATGAAAAACTGGGGTTTGTTGAAGAAGGTCGTTTTAGGCAGGAGTACTATAAGCGCGGAGAATTCATGGATACTACTAGAATGTCTATCCTGAGAGAAGAATGGGGAAGAACAAGATAAAAACTGTTCTGTTTAAAACTGCTGCGAGCAGTAGTATAGGTTTCGGTCATCTATTCAGATGTCTCTCTCTTGCAACAGCACTGAAGCAGTGTGGTGTTAGCAGTGTCTTTCTTGCTAATGCGGAAGCAAAAAGCAAGATCGCCGAATACGGATTTGATTTTGTGTGCTCAGAAACCTTTGATTACAACGACATAGAGAAAATCAAGAATATTAAACCTGAAGTTGTGGTTTTTGATTCCTATCTTGCCGACTCCAGCTATATTGAAGAATTGGCAAAAGAGCTTTTTCTAGTTCATTTCGATGACAACAACGATGTTTACGCCGAAGTGGTCGCTGATATTCTCATTAACGGAAATATTCATGCCAAAGACTTGCACTATATCCGCAAGAAGAATGGAACGAGGTTCTTGCTAGGCCCAAAGTATCTAGTGATGAAAAGCGAATACTGGAATCTAGAAAGCTCAGATCTGAGTGAGAAGGGTTTGCTTATTACTACTGGTGCATCAGATTTCTTCGATCTTATGCCAAGGTTCCTGGAAGCTTTTGGGAAATTGCCTCTGAAAAAGAGAGTTATCGTTGGTCCGGGCTTTTCGGAAAGCCAAATTACGAAATTGGGGTTGTTATCTGACAGTCTTGAAGATTGCGAACTGATTCATAGACCTTCAAGCCTGAAAGAGCATATTGCTCAGGCCTCAATTGTTGTTTCTGCCTCCGGCTCAACGACATATGAAATACTCACAATGAATCGTGTGCCGGTAATCTTCACTCTCGCAGATAACCAGAGACTGATAGCCGAGAAGCTTGAGAGCTTTGGCATAACAAATCTTGGATGGTATGAGAATATTGATTTTGAAAAGCTTCCGGAATTGATTCTGCAGGAAATAAGCATAAAAGATTCCAAGGAGAAGCGGCTGTCACCATTGTTCTCACAGTTTGACGGAAGAGGTGCTCTGAGAACTGCTAAGGCGATAGTCGATAAGGTGAATAAGAGATGATAGCAGCAATTATACAAGCAAGACTCGGTTCAACGAGAACGCCGGGCAAAACAATGAAGTTGATTGCCGATAAGCCCCTTCTTGAGTATTCAGTCGAAAGAGCAAAACAGGCAAGATACGTCGACAAAGTGATCGTTGCAACCACTACATCTGATAAGGATAATTTGATCTCAGAATGGTGCAAGGAGAAGGGAATTGCTTCTTTCAGAGGAAGTGAAGATGATGTTCTAGATAGGTACTTCCAGACTGCTTCATATTTCAAAGCGGACATAATAGTTAGAATCACTTCAGATTGTCCATTTGTCGATCCGCAGATCATTGATTTGCTGATTCTAACCCTTAAAGTGTTTGGTGCACACTACGCCTCTAATCGTATAAAGAAAAGGACTTGGCCTCATGGCCTAGATACTGAAGTATTCACGTATGAAGCTCTTGAGAATGCCTGGAAAGATGCAAGAGAAGAAAGAGAAAGAGAGCACGTTACACCATATATAATAGGACACCCTGAGCTATTCAAACTCATTGAGGTGCCTCTGGAAGAAGATTTATCAAGGTACAGACTCACTGTTGATTATCCTGAAGATCTAGAATTCGCGAGAATCATAGTTGAGAAATATAATGCCAACAAAATGAACTGGCGCGAAATCATAGATTTTCTAAAGAAGTATCCGGAGCTGGTAGAAATAAATGCATCTAGGCTAGATTCAAGATTATAAACATTCATTCAGAAACGCAGTCAGATTTGCTTCTCGTTATTCATACGAAGATTAAGTCAACGAATTTCACGAAATCACTTTGGTCTTTTACATAGAAGCTATCTGATGTCTTCTACCAGAATCTGCTAAGGTGCCATTATCAATAGAATCTAAGCCAAAAAAGGTGATCTATGTTCGCTACGCATCCTGATAGTAATTCTCTATCAGTGACTCATACAGCTTGACCAATTTGTCGTAAACTATGTTTGAGCCGAATCTCTCTACTGCAGATTGTTTTATAAAATACTGATCCCAAGTCTTCGTAAGGGCCTCCAACAAGCAATCAGCGTATTCCTTAGGATCCCTTGAAGAGACAATAAAACCATTATGCCCATCTAAGACAATGTCTTCGCTACCGACATTTCGAGTCGCCACCACAGATAAGCCAGTTAGCATTCATTCAACTTGGCTGATTCCAAAGCTTTCCGCTATACTTGGGAATGCGAACAAATCACGTATATCGCCTGTGTAGACTTCTATCTTATCTAAATGGGGAGATTCTTCGAGCCAGCCCCAGTTGTTTTTCGAGTTGTAACGGACGAAGGCTTTGACTTCGAAGCCTTTCTCGACAAGGTATTCTGTAAGGTGAGACCCTATAAAGCCAGCTGCTCCAGTGATTAATGTTTTCATATGCGTTCCTCCGGTTGCATCGACTTTTCAAGTCAATAATATCACTATGTACTGTGTCAATGCGAAGAAATCGTAAGAATGGCATACTGCATTTCATCAGAAGACTAAGCTTGCCAAAATCTGGATATGCTACTGCAAGTTCTTCTGAAGCCCGTTACCTTTTAGGAAGTCTCATGAATCAAAAATGGTGCGTAGATCACTGTGAAAGGTCTCTGCCAGAGCTCTTGCTTCACCACTTGCAGCGGTTGCTGAAACAGGTGGGGAATTCTCTGCAACTTCTACAATATCTGTAAACGACTTTGGACATTTCAGATTCACCAACACTTCCTCTCCGAATAACAAGGACAAATCCGTGCCTAACATACTTGCTAAGCTAAATGAAGGAATTCCAACAAATGAAAGGTTAATGAGGGCTGTACTGGACAAGGAGCATACCTGAATAGAGGAGTATCCACTTGTGAGAACAGTCAACTCAGCAATTCTTCCAGTAACTACTTCGCTGAATCCACAGTCAGTAATTCTTTTGGAGTTCCCTTTTTCCATTGGATGAGGAAGGTATATGAATCTTTCAAAGTGACCGGAAAGACCATCTCTCAACTTTGCAAGTAATGAATAGAACTCATGATCGGGATAGCTATTAGTGCCCTGCAGGCCTTGTCCAATGAAGAATAAAGCTCTTTCCGACTTTGATCGGAACTGAAAATCTGTTATGCGAAATCCTAAGGAAGCGATGAAACATGGGTAACCAAGTACCTTCACCTTTCTTACCTTCGAATTATCGAGATTGGAATTGAATGACTTCACAAACAAATCGACAAAATCAGTTCTCCCGTAACCCTCCCAAGGCGATATCTTAAAACCTGTAGCCGTCTTCCAGAAGAAATCTCTGGTGTTTTCTCTAAGCTTTCTCCTTAATCTTGACATCAGAGATGTCTTCTTGTAGGCAACCATTCCATCTTCAATAAGTATGTACTTCGAGTTCTTGTCAGCTAACACAATTCTTGAGAGGATGTGTTCATCGCTATATATTACTACAAATTCGGGATTGAAAGTCCTGACTTCTCTATTGAGCAAGAAAATCGACTCTTTGACTTTTTGAATCTTCATCCTTTCTCCGTAATCATACAGTTTTCTAGTACGAAAATCTGGTTTCTCAATCTTAATGATCTTAGTGAACAACTTAGAATCAAGCTCATGAGAAGAATAGCAGTCAAAATCAAACTCGGTAGATGCAACAAGTAAATGCTTTCCGGAAATGGTATCCGCTATTGCTCTTGAAACTGCTAGATGACTCGGCCTGAAAACAACATGGAGAACGCGCCTTTCCAAAATGACAACTCCAATCACTCGAGGTCAAGTTACTTTATAAGGGAGATAATTCCGGAACAAGACTGTAAGAACAACATCTCCCATTAAAGTGTACATCATTAAGCATCTGGAAAAAAGAATTCCAACCATCACTCTCCAAACGGATCGGAGAACCAAATGAATTAAAAACAAAAAAAGTGCTTGCCGAAAAACAAGCACTTTGATGTTCATACGTAGGTAATACTTCAGGTAGTGGAACTGGCTACTTAAAATAACTTTTATCCGGAAATTTACTGTCCCAAGTGTACCCAACAGCTGTGACATCAGTTACCACGGTCGTATAAGTCCCCGACGGCGTATTGACAACGGTAAATTTGGCAACACCCGCCGTGTTTGTAGTGATTGTTCCAGTGTAGTATGGCAAGATTCCTCCGTTGAGATACACCGCTACAGAAACACTTGCTCCGACAACGATCGGCTCCAGCTGAACCGAAACATACATATGCTTGGCATTTCTGTTCAATGAATAACTTATACTTGACACCGTTATAGTATCGGGTTTGGGATCTGGGTCCGGATCGGTAGGAACACTTCTAGAGGCCGCTTGAACCGCGAGATCGACCCTGACCAGCCCGTATCCCAAATGTTCCTGTTTTAGCCCCAGATTCTCTGCCGTTTGCTGAAGAATCGATCTAACCTCAGCGTTTGAAAGATCGAAATTTGCCGCAAGAACAAGCGCGCCACTCCAGCGACATGAGGCGAGGCCGACTTCGTTAGGCAGAAGAACCGCTGATCGCTGGAAGAGCCGCTTTTCGCTGGTCGCTGAACGCTTAAAAGTGGAGAACCCGCTGGTCGCTGACGAAGACAACGTTGCCCGTCAACGGTCCGCCGTCATCCGAGAAGAGCAGGCAGCCGCCAAAGAGAAAACAGTGTTCTTCGCTCTAGAGGAATGATCTGTTCTCTGTTCTTAGTCAAGGTGAGATCAAAGAGGTTCTTGTGACGGCGTAATTCCAACCTGACTGGTTTTTTCTCTCTCACTCTTCTCTCGTGAGCGAAGCGAACCTCTCGATGTTCTCTTTCTCGATTGTCTATGTTTGCCCGCGAAGCGAAACTGGCCTCGCCGAAGGCGAGACTGGCCTTTGCGAAGCAAAGACTGGCCAGGTGGAGCCTGACTGGCTTTCAGATCGCTTCCTGCCGAAGGCAGCCTTGCGTCCCCGGATGCTCTTTCGGGCAATGCGACCTGGCATGATCCTTGTTAGCCTTGCGTCCCGGCACGATCTTCGCACGCACTGCGTCTCATTTCACCAATGACTGGCTCACTCTCTTCTCTCGTGAGCGCAGCGAAACTCTCCACAACGCTCTTTCTCGTCGATTGATCTTCTCGAAGAACGATGAACCGTTGACGGTTGACCTGAGAGGCTTCCTTCGAAGCAGCATCACTTAATCATCTCCAATAATTCTGAAGCGATGAATTTCTTTGCGTACTTGCTTCCATCTTGCGGAGTCAATATCCCATTTTTGCACAGAGCCTCAATAGCCCTTCTCGCGCTAACGTACGTTACACCAAGCTTTTCACTCGCCTGTGGAATCGTTAGAATTGGTTTTTCAAATAAGTGATCAATGAGAGTCAGAGGCAATGAGGACGAAAGAGATCTCACGCGTTGTATCCAATCGTTCCTCAGATTCATCATTTCTCGAAGTTTCCGCTTCCCAAAGTTTGACTGCTCTAGCACGGCCTCAGTGAAGAATAGTACCCATGCATTCCACTCACCGTCGAAACTGACGCTTCTCAGCCTCGAATAGTACTCCAGTCGGTTTGCTTCGAAATACCCGCTCAGGTATAGCCCGGGTTGATCCAACAGACCCCATGAAGTTTTCAGGATTGCGATCAGCAGTCTCCCAACCCTACCATTACCATCGACGAAGGGATGGATTGCCTCAAACTGGTAATGGACAAGTGCCAGCTTCACAAGAGGCGGTATTTTCGATTCAAAGTTGATAAACACTTCCAAATCTGAAAGGCAGCGATTCAACTCTTCAGGAGGCGGGGGAACGAAGTCAGCTTCATTCAACGCGCATCCTGGCTTACCTATCCAATTTTGTGTCGTTCTAAGCTCTCCCGGGTACGCATGCCCGCCTCTGACGTCCTTCATTAGAATGGCGTGAAGCTCTCTGAAGAGCCTCGTCGAGATTGGCAGGGACTTGATCCTGTCTAGACCGTATTCAAGAGCCTTCAGATAATTTGAAACCTCCCTGACGTCCTCCGGCAAACCTGAGCTCTCATCCGAGGCTTCGAAAAGGTAAAGATCGGTTATCTCTGAAGTGGTCCCCTCGATCTGAGACGATGATACTGCCTCTTTTCGCAATAGGGGGCGGGTAAGCAATTTCGCGCCCGGACTTCCCGCAAGCAATCCAGAGAATTCGCCCATTGCTCGATTAGCTTCCCCCAGTGCAACAACAAGACTATCTACATAATCAAGCTTCGGCGGCAACGGATCGGGAATAAACGCCCAGTAGGAAAAACCGGAACCTAAAACTTTCTGAACCCTTCCCGGAGAGTCAGCTGAAAAATCTTCTGGTCTCATCCAAACCTCCAAATTGTACAAAGGTATAATTCCTATTGGGTAAATTATACAATAAACACCAAAAGTATAAGTTCCTCTCTGAAGAAGTCCGAGTTGCGATACCGGAGATCAAAATCATCATCACATCTCCACATGCTGTGCGCTAAAAGTTCCACGGTACGCTGACGAAGACAACGTTGTCCGTCAAAGGTCCACCGTCCACCGGAAAGAACAGTTCCAAGTTTCATGTTGTCAGTTGCAAGCAGAAGAAATAGTTGTCCGTTGTTGGTTATTGGTGACCCGTCATTTATCAAGACCCACAGCCCAGATTGTGACCAAGATCAAGTGAGGATGACAAAGTGAGTAGATTTAAGGGCATGCTTCAACGGTAATACGCGTCGCCAGCTACTAGTTCTCAGTAGCATCAGATAATTGTGAATGGGTCAGTCGGTTCTTTACACCAAACCCCGGACCCTACACTCAATACCCACCCTGGTGATGCTATTGGAGCTGCTTTCTCTCCTTGTTCTTCGTAGTCTCGAAAAGGGTTTCTCTCGAAGCGAAGCTTCATCTCAGACTCAAAGCGTCTTCTCGCTCACGAGATCCTGGCCTGAAGCGCTCCAGGATGACCCAAAGCAAGAAAAGGC